>DAIDAE010000040.1 GCA_027310755.1 Candidatus Micrarchaeaceae archaeon
ATATATAAATGATTAAAATGCCATACAAGCTGTCTAACTCCACTATAAACCTAATGATAGACTGCAGGCGCTGTTTCTGGCTCGATAAGCACAAAGTATGGAGCAGGCCCGTCGGTATATTTCCTTCCCTTCCCTCAGGCATGGACGCCATACTAAAGAGGCACTTTGACAGCTTTAGGGACATCCATAAGCTGCCTCCTGAGCTAAAGAAAGAACTAAGAGAGAGTCAATATCGGCTCTTTGAAGATAAGGTTTTGTTGGAAGAATGGAGAAACTGGCGAAAAGGCTTACAATGGGAAGATAAAAAAGGCAACATGCTCACAGGCGCGGTCGATAATATTCTCGTAAAAGGGAAGAAGCTAGTGATTCTTGATTATAAGACGAGAGGTTTCGACCTCAAGGATGACACCCACGAGCATTATCAAAGCCAACTTGACATATACTGCTTCCTGCTTGAGAAGAATGGTTATACTACTGAGAATCATGGATTTCTGCTCTTCTATGTGCCTAAGAGGGTCGAGAAGAATGGGGCCGTGATATTTGAAACAACGCTCAAAAAGATGAAAATAGACAAGAGCAATGCGCTTAGGCTGTTCAATAGAGCGATAGGGCTTCTTGAAGGTAGTTGCCCGAAGACCAGCGAATGTGACTGGTGCAGGAATGTTAAGTAAAAGAGGAAAACGTAGTGTTTATATACTTTCTTGTGGTTAATATTGTTGGTGCTTATGGGTCCGCAATCAAGGACGCATAGTGTTGGAGTGATTATGTGTTTACAAATTTGAACGGAATTGCCGAATTCAAGGCCGTCTTCAAGATTAAAGAATACGAAAAGCTTTCTCCTGAGGACAAGAACAAATTCATACGCGAAGCGCTCACATCTATTTTAAAAATAAACCCGAGAGGTATAACTGCAAGTCAGCTCGAAGAATTCTTGCCTTTTGATACGAAGACCCTGCATAAACATCTTGAATATTTGACTGCAATCAGAGAAGCATACTCAATACCCATAGGGAAGACATACGTTTACTACCCAAATGGAAAATTAGAGCGCTATACCGATTTCGAGGATGTGGAGTTTGGCATGAAGTCCTATACCTTCTTCAATCTGGTTAATTTTTTCGGAGAATACATATACATACAGGAGAAGGAAAGGGATGCACACAATACGTTTAAAATCACTGGAGGAATCATGATAGAAAAGAGCAAGATGAAGGACTTTATCCAAAAAATACTTACATTTGAATCTAGAGTGGTTTCGAGAGAGCGTGAATTGCAATGACTGAAAAAATCGAATATGAGAAGACAGCTACGATAGAAGTAGTTAAGCATGCAAAGGGAAGTATACGGGTCGGAAGAGTTCCGATAGGAAGCAGCGAAAAATTCTTTGAGATGCTTGGTTATTTGCCATTTTTGAAATCAAAGACGGATTATGTCTTGCTATTCCAGAATGATTATGACAAGAAAAAGATTACCGGATACGTTACGCCAATATGGCTTGCTCAGTCTACTGCGATAACTGGCTTGAGAACACAGGCGGCAGAGCTGATTAAGCAGAAAACAATGCAGATTGAAGGCGATGGATCAAGGAACGACGCCATGAACCTTTTGCTTTTTGAAAAAAGCAAACCCATAATCGTAGACCCTATGCCTGAATATTACTATTACCATTATCATAAACCAGACCTCAGGACAGCCGAAGGCGCCGTACATAGAATAATAGCGGAAGGATTTTTGGCATCTAATGTTGCTGACGCCAATGCTTACTATAACATGTGGAATTCAATAGTTAGGCAGGGGAGCATGCTTGCGATTCAGAGGCAGAACTTCGATTACCAAAGAGCAGGGAATGCAGATATTGTGATACCTACCACTGCAATAATAAGACCAGACCATCCAAAATCCCTGGATATAGCACTCGAAGCAAATAGGGCGTCAGAACTAGCTGCTCAAATGAGCCAATTGCCAAAGGACATAAGCGCAGACTATTACTTGTTCCACTACAAAACCTTTGAGGACAGGAACTTCGTGAAAAAGATAACCGACGCTATTACAGATAGACATTTCGGTAGAGCAGGGAAGAAATTTATATTCATTAAAGTGGTTGAGTCTTGGCACCTTGAAGAGTTTGCATACAGAGATAATTTTTCTGATTTCCTTTCTGCAATAGACCTTATAAGATTAAGTAGCCCGGAAACGATAGTCGTCATGCTCAATACCGGTCTCTTGGGTCTTACATGTGTAGGTAGAACATTCGATGCTTATTCTGAACCCACCGATGGACAAACAATCGATGTGTCAGGGGGTGCCGTAACAGGGACCTCAAACAGAAAAGGCAAATGGTATGATACGAAGACGGGTATATTCTGGAAATTTCTGCAAGCACATACATACTGGCAACAGTATGGCGCCTTGCCAGCAGAAGGAAGATATGGCAGAGCAATAGGCACAACTAACCCAGCAAGGCGAAGGGATTACGATTGGAATACGATAATAAGGCGCAAGCATCTAATGGAAGAAAGGTCTATCGAGTTGGAGGAGTTAGAAAAGGCTACAAGAACAAGTGGGGCAGCAGCTGCAATATGGCTAAAGCAGAAATTAATAGACTCTGAAATGCCAAACCTTGCAAAGCTGCTGTAATGGTGATAAAATGAAACTCGTAGCTGTTGAAATAGGAGCAGAAATTCATAAAGGAATTTTACAAAGCATAAAGGAAATGGATAGCGCTTTCCTTGCTGGACTATCCTATATAGTTTATTTTGTGATAGTTGTCGGTTTGATTGGCCTGTTCGTTTGGGGACTGTTTGTCTTCTGGCAAATACCCATCGGGCTTGTATTATTGTGGCTCCTTCTTGAAGGGATTCATGCTCTTGGAGTGTTTATAAAGAAATGATATATTAATCAATATCGTTTCCCCTCAGCACTAAAGCTGTCAAACTCGGCAGCCCCACCTTCATGGAGCCACAACAATATTT
>DAIDAE010000041.1 GCA_027310755.1 Candidatus Micrarchaeaceae archaeon
GTTCTGCATAGTTGCAAAAACTGACAAGGAGATTTCAGCATCAGAGACGTACAAGTTATATTTCTCCAAGGATGGGGTAGAGAAGGGCTTCATGCACATGAAACAGGACGTAAACTTGCATCCTACTAGGAAATGGGACAGAGATCACGTCGCTGTAGATGTGTTCATCTGCGTTACAGGGTTTATGTTACTTAGACTTGCAGAGCACCTTGCGCACAAGAAAAAAATCAACGGTTTTTGGGATGAGTTATCGACGTCAGCTAGAGAAATAGGGTTAGTAAAGCATCAAAGCAGTAACGGCAAAATCCAATTTGAGATCATACCAAATAACCCACTTCAGCACGAAATCGTCGACAAATTAGAGTTATCGAGGTATCTCCCAGTCTTCACTACATTGCCCAAATGAGTTCAGAAACATAGGTGATTACATATGTCGCCAAATCCGGTATTAAAATCTGTCAAACCCGTAGTAGAACAGTCGCAGCATGTCTCTATAAATCACGACAAACTAAAGGAGGCTGCAAGGCGCTATGCAACAGAGGATCTGATAATACCCGACTGGAATGCTCCGGTATTTCCTTCCGTTACAAACAAGGACACCATAGACTTCCTCTTCCTCGGCAACTCTATAAACTTCGCGTACACGGATTTTGTTACCGGCAAGAAGTTCATAACAGAGTATGAAGGAATACTGTGGTCAGGCGCATTCGGAATGTGGGCATCTTTAATGCTTGAATTCCCCACTGCTTGCGGTGGGGATGCGCTGTGCAATAATAAACGTTCTGTCGCTGAATAAAGACTATGACTATTACTCATGCAGCACACAAGGTCTACTGGATCAGATACCACATTGTGGTTTGTGTGAAATATAGGAGAAAATTGTTGCTTCACGAAGACAGAATTTCCTTTATCAAACATCTCCTATCAGAAATTGAAAAACGATATGACATCCGATTTGAAACAGTAGGAACAGATGGCGATCACGTTCATCTCTTTGTTGATGCTGCACCCAAATATTCACCATCAGAAATATTTAGGATAGTGAAAAGTATTACTGCAAGAGAACTATTTGCTAAATTCCCCGAAATAAAAAAAGATTTATGGGGCGGTGAATTCTGGAGTGACGGCGGTTATATCGGAACCGTTGGTGAAGGAACAACTGCAAACGTGATCAGAAATTACATATTGAAGCAAGGTTCAAAAGAAGAAAAGGATGGTTACAGACAACTCAAACTATTCAAAATCCATTGAGTTACGATGCGACTCAGATACCCCACCCCTTGGGGTGGGGTTATTCATCCTCCAGATAATCGGAGAGGCCAGCGGCCACATATCCCCAAGCATTAAAAAGAAGCATAAAAATATCGCATGGATCAAACTAAAGCGCTTAAGGAACTTTATAGTGCACGAATATTTTGGTGTAGATTATGGCTACGTATGGTATACTGTAAAAAATTATTTACCCAGGTTAAAGTCCGACATCGAAGTAATAGAAAAAGAAATAAAATAACCGGCTTTTTCTGCATCTACTTCTTCCAGTATCTCAGCGTGTATATGAAGGCTATGAATCCGAGCGCCTGGACGAACCAGACCGTGGCTATCCTGAACACTATGGTTATCGCAGACGCAAGCCCAAGGCCAATATGCCCGGGATAAAAATACTGCAGCTGGCCTATGAGTGCGGCATCTGTCACCCCGAGCGTGCCAGGTATCCCGGTTATCATCCCAAGCACAAGCGACGACGAGAATATGAACAGGACTATCGGTATCTGGCTTGGCGTAACCGGCACGCCGAAACCCACCATCACGAAATAAAGTGCCATACCGTTGAGCATCATTGAAGGCACAGTTATGGCCATGGAGTATATGAACGATCCTGCGCCCAGCCTCTTGTTGTACTTGAAGTAGAACGTCGCGGTCTCGAACACCACATCGAGCCTCCTCAGGCCCTCTATCCGCCTCCTCCACTTCTTGAATATCTTGTGCACCAAGTGGAACGGGCTCTCCACGTAGATGAATATGAAAGGCACCATAAGCAGGAACGTAAGGAACAGTGAGAGCACTACAAAGCGATTCACTATTATGGCCATTGCGTCAGTCACCACAGCAAAGCCTAGGAAGTCAGTGAATATATCAGTCACTACGGCAGGGAATGTTACTGCGAACTTTACGTTCGAAAGCTGGTTTATCGTATATGATACTATCGCTCTGCCCCATCTCCCCGGAGTTATGTCCATTGAGTACATGGACATGTAGATCACAAAGCTTTTCCATCCGCTTATCCTTACCTTCAGCCTCCTGAGATACATGGCCCACTTTGGATATCTCATCGAGTAGCTTGAGAATATTATCAGCAACGCAAGAAGGATATACCAGGGATTCGCAGAAGCCAGCGTTGCAGCGAAATTGTCCACACCCTCCTTGTAAATGCCCAGCAAGGCTATGGCAAGGAACACTATAAAACTGAGGAGCAGCATCAGGTACACGGCGCGCCTTGCCGAACCCACCGCGCTCCTGTATTCTGTCCTGCCGTGTATGCCCTCAATCTCTTTCAGATTCAAAGATCCCTTTGCCATAAAGATTCTCTACTTCTCAAACTCTATAATCCTCCGTCTTGCAGCTCCCTCGTCAGAGCAGAGCAACGCAATGTTGCTGCTCCCATGGTAGTCTGCGAATATGTATCCTGACGCGTCCGCAATCTCCCTTGCAAAGGACATTATGTCATCCTTGTTCGGCATCAGGGCATAGGAGAGCCCGCGGGTGTCGTTCCGCGCTCCGCCCACATATACAAATCCCTTTACTTCTACATAATGCGGCCTGCCCTTTCTTATCAGATCCGCATATCCTTTTGCATCAACCATATTTACTCCTTTTACGAGCGTAAGCCTGAATACTCTACGCGTATCAAGTCCTGAAAACACCCCA
>DAIDAE010000042.1 GCA_027310755.1 Candidatus Micrarchaeaceae archaeon
GAGGAATTCACCAGCTCCGCAGCATGCGCAATGATGGTGCTGAAGCACCTTGATCCTAACTTCAAGATGAAGAAGGAGGAGGAGTACAGCATATGGCAGGAGGCTGTCAACGGAAGCGTCTGGCACGGCTCAAAGTACGGGCTCTCATACTCGATAGCCAAGAGGAGCGCAGGGGCAAAGGTAAGCATACTCTCAAACACCAAGGAGGAGGGATATGACAGGAAACTGGCCGTATACGAGAACGTAAACCTCGACACGCTTACTGCGTCGTACAACGAGATGAAGGCAAAGTCGCAGAGCCTTAATGTGAATGAGGAGTATTCAAGCAACATCTCAGTCAATGCGGTAAAGAAGGCACTGTCTTCAAACCAGGTGCCGATAGTGCTCATAGATGCGAATGCATTGAATCCGTACCTTGAGTCTTCACCGCACTGGATAGTAGTCAAAGGATACGACAAGGACGCTTTCTACATAAACGACCCTTACTCTGACAGCACGATAACGCTGGACCATGATGCATTCAAGCAGGCTCTAGGTTACGACAGCGAATTCCACATGGTGCTTACAGATATCAGAAAAAGGAATCAAAAGAAGAGAAGGTAGGGTTTTAGCTCATGAGAGCCAACGAGAGATAAAATGTGCAATCCTAGTGACCTAGCTCCTTGAACTCGAGTTCAGAATAATCTTCGTTCTACATTTGCTTATCGACGTGAAACTAGTATTTTCCCTACCGAAAGGTATATATATTTGTAGAATGAATACATTCTACATGAGCTTTATAGTTTACAGGGAGATAAAGGGCAAGAAATACTACTCTAAGGTAGAGTCGTATCGTGTGGGCAGCAAGGTAAAGAGGAGAATCCTAGAGTATTACGGCACTGTTGATCCGCAAAAGAACGCTGGAGCAAGGCCACTAATCAAGAAAAGTATCAACGGAACTTCCAGTTTCGGCGATATTGCACTACTCTACAAAGCGGCGAACGAGATCAATCTGTTCAAAGTGATAGATACCTATGTGCCAAAGAGGCAAGGACTGCCTCTCAGTTTAGAGTTCTTCCTTACCGCAGCGCATAAACTGTTGGACGACAAACCAAGTTCCGTAAACCTGTCGTCTTGGGCTGAAGATACGCACCTGCCACAGCTTTTGGGCTTTGATGCAAAGCGTATAACTGAAAACACACAACAATACCTCATGAACAAGATATATGATAAAGAGCGGAACATCGACCATCTGTACATGATATCGATAGACCTCTACAAAAACGCTCTAAAGCTGTTCGGTAAAGAAGACGACACCTACTTCTACGATATCACGTCAACATACTTTGAAGGTAAGTACTGCCCTCTTGCGTTCTTTGGTCACAACAAGGATGGGAAACTCGATAAACTCCAAATAAACATCGCAATGATAATGAACGGTGCGTATGGGATACCAATTGTCAGCAAAGTTTTCGATGGCAACATAAACGACGTGAATACACTCTATGAGATGGTCTACTATCCAAAAGTCATAATGAAGAAGGAGAAGTGCCTGCTTATCATGGATAGAGGATTCGATTCTGAGGACAACGTCAAATTGATGGACACGACTGAATATGACTACATAATAGGCCTGCGCTCGAATCACAAGTTCGTAAAGAAACTGAAGAGAGAAACGGACTTCTCGACTGGCAATTGGGAGGTAATAAACAGAGATGGTGATGATATAAAATTAAGGAAGGTAGTGAAGAATCTCTTCGGAAAGAGAAGAAAAGTAATACTGTATTATTCGCCGAAAGTTGCAAGAGAACAAGAGGCCAAGAGGAAATCCCGGATTGATAATGCAATAAAACGTCTAAAGGATCAATCGGGGCTTACAATGAAGAAAGCAGAGGAGATAGTTAGACGTGTAAGAAAATATGTCATAATATCACAAAAGGGCAAGGCGATTTCGTGGCGTGTAGATAAAGTTACAGTCAACAAAGCTGAGAGAAACGATGGGAAATTCTGTATCATGACAAACAAAGACATAAGTCCAAAAGATACATTTACCCTCTATTTTTCAAAAGACAAGATAGAGAAAGGGTTCAGGTGCATGAAACAGGATGCAAATCTACGTCCAATATACAAGCGATTGGCAGATCATGTTATTGTAGATGTCTTCATTTGCCATGTTGCATATCTACTTATGAGGGTTGTGGAGCACCTTGCGCAAGAAAAAAAGATAGAGAAATCTTGGAATGATTTGTCGTCTGAAGCAGGAAAAATACGTCTTGTTAGATTACGTGACAACCGCAGTGGTAGAACACAATTCCAGGTGATTGCGAACAATGATGACCAGAAGAATATCATCGACAGACTGGATCTACAGGCGCAAATACCAGTTTATTCTACAAGTGACAAAATGAGTTCAGAAACATAGTATATGTTTAGCTCTGACATAGGTTCGAGATTAACATCCTCCTGAGTTCTATCTGGACATCAAGGCCTCTCATTTGCCATGTTGCGAACAGAGATGCAAGTCTTTCGTAGTATGTCGGACCTTCCTTTGACCTGAACGCGCCTATTATCTTCCTGTATATTACGGATTCCCTCAGGCCTTGCTCTGAAAGGTTGTTGGTAGGTTCTATACCTAGATACCTTATGCAGGTAAACCACTCTTTGAAGTTGTTGTTGATATACTTCACAACGGGCATTGCCTCCTCATATCTACGATAGTAGCATATCAGGTTGTGCATTTCCTTTGTCATCTCCTCAGATTTGATTATGCGTTGCTCTTCGGT
>DAIDAE010000043.1 GCA_027310755.1 Candidatus Micrarchaeaceae archaeon
GTATGAAACAACATATAAATACCTTTATGATGCAAATATAACCGGTGTATTGATGACGGACTCCGAAATGATAACGATAAGGGTGCCCAAAGGGACAAAGGCATTCGTAAAAAGGGAAAAAATAAGGCTTGCCGTCGAAGTCAGGCATCTAATTAATGCAAGGAAAAACACATCCCTGTTATTGAAAGAATACGCCGCCATAGAGCGCAGGGCCAGAAAGCGCAAGGTTTCCGGAAATAGCGCAGCAATGATAAGGGAAGACCGTGACTCTAGATGATAGTTTTAGATGCAAGCGCATTGGTGAAGTTGGTTTTAGAGGAAGATAACTCCGATGTTGCGAGAGCCGTTTACAAGAGAGAGCTATCATCCGGCGAGAGGATATTTGTTCCATATCTTGTTTTATCAGAATCTCTCAATACCGTTTGGAAGTACCATACGCCGAGGAAAGAGTTGGACGACAAAGAATTCGAACAGGCCCTAAACGATCTTCTTTCTATATTCAATAAAGTAGAAAAAGTGCAGGAAGCGGGAATTGCAAAACTTGCATCAGAAATAGCGCACACGCACAGAATAGCAGTTTACGATGCGATGTACATTGCAATTAGCAGGGTAATGAACGCGCCGCTCCTGAGTTTTGATACACCGATAACCAAGCAGCACAAGAAATTAGACGTTACTCTTGCCTGGAACCCGCCAAACTAAAATCTAAATCTTACTTGTACACGTCCGAGACCTTCTTGTACAGCCTCTTCCACACGAACGTGTTTATCAGTATTATCATTATGGTTAAATTAATTAGTGCTATCAACATGAGCACCAGGTTGTTCTGTGCAAGCGACACGTCCAGCAGCTTGCCTATGCCCAGGCTGACCTGGCTCACGATGTTTCCGGCGCCCACCCCCGTGCTAGTGAAATATTCCGCGACTATGCTCGCGTTCCACTCTGCAGCCACAGCGGTCACGGCTCCGGTGATGAGTCCCGGCATTATCGCCTTCACGTAGATGCTCTTCCATGCGTTCAGGCCCTTCACGCTGAATATGCTCCTCACCTCGGTTATTTCCGGCGAGAGCGTCTTCGCCTCCGCCATCACGCTGAATATCACATACCAGATCCCGCTCAGGAAGAAGACCAGGAACGCCACAAGCTCATCGTGGTACGCGAGCCCGGCAACCGCAACCGCTATTATAGGCAGCACTATTGTCGCAGGTATGGATGCCACTATCTGGAATATGGTGAGGTAGCGGTCTGATTTCCTTGACATGAACACCATGTACACGCACAGCGGCACTGCGACCATCAGTATCACCACGAATGTCAGCCATATCCTGAGGAAGGAGGCGGCAAGGTTCATGAGAACTTCACCTTCATAGGTTACCGTGGTCCAGTTTATCACGTTCGCATAGATGAGAAAGATGATCACCAGCGCTATCACCATGGCCGCATAAACCCGCAGCCTGAGGGTCCTCTTTCTGTGTATCTCCATGAGCACCGGCGTGAATATAGGCTCCATGTTCGCACTCTCCGCCTTCCTCATCCTTTTGTGGATCGTTTTCTCCAGGTCCTTCCTGTACAGGTTCTCGAGATGGAGGAAGAGCCTGAATCTTGTGTGGTGCGCCTTCGGGTGCAGTTTGCCCGGTTCCGCCTTGTTGTATTGCGTGAACCTCCTTTCAAACGGCCCGAAGAGCAGGAACCTCGTCGCAATGACAAAGAGTATGAAGATGGCCAATCCTATCCAATAGCCGGTATAGTTGCCGGCCAGGGCGAGCTGCGTGAGCGCCACGCCTATGCCGTGCGACACCGCATAGTTTGCGCTGCCGGTGGAGAATATCTCACTGGTAACAAGATAGAAAAGGCCTATCGCCCATGACAGCATCGACTGCTCCGCCACCCTCGGCATCGCTGCCGGTATGTAAATTTTCCCCAGCCTGTCGACCAGGCCCATCCTGTAGAGCCCTGCGACTTCGAGGAACTCGTTCGGCAGCGTTTTTATCGACTCATAGACCCCGAAGATTATGTTCCAGAGCATGCTGGTTATTATCAGGAATACGACCGCCGCGTTTATGCCGAAGAACGGCGGCAGCACGACTATCACCACATATATGACAAACGGGAAGAACGCGAGTATGGGCAATGTCTGGAGTATGTCCACTATCGGGAGTATTATGCGCTCGGCCTTTTCTGACCGCGCGGCCCATATTCCCACCGCAAGGCTGATTAGTATGGAGATCGCGAGCGCGACCAACATGCGCAGCCACGAGGCCGAGGTGTCAAGCAGCAGGCTCCATATCAGGGAGTACAGGTCCATGATAAAGGATGATATGCTAATAATTTATATCTTGCTTTATCACGGCGCAGTGTATCCGCTCGTCCAGGAGCTAGAATATGTTATTCCAGTAGCCTGTCCGTTGTTGTTGTTTCCGGAATAGTCCTGCGCGTTACCATTGAGAGGCCCCCATCCGACTATGTTCTGCGGCCGTATTGGAGCTCCTTCTATGCCCTCCAGACCCCCCTCCCTTCCCGGGGATGACTCTCTCTTATAATTCTTGCATGCCTACGTTAGCCGTAAAAGTTAAGGATAATAAAGCTACGATGTTATATACTTAAAT
>DAIDAE010000044.1 GCA_027310755.1 Candidatus Micrarchaeaceae archaeon
TTATAGGATAATATAAATATATAAAGCTTTCTTTTTAGGACACTTGCGGATTTCAAGCGTTTATTTATCGTATCTTTTTTTTAGATCTCTGAACAGTTCTTCGTAGAACTTCTTCGTCTTTGATATCTCGAACATGAGCAGGTTGTCCCTGTTGCTTATGTACTTGCCTGGGTCACCGCTCTTCAGTATCTCGGCCAGCTTGTTGGGTATTTCATCCTCCGTTTCCACCAGGCACATCGACTTCACCTCTCCGGGTATGGGGGAATAATCCGGTATCACCACGGGCAGGCCAAGGCCTATGCTCTCCAACGTCGATATGCTCAGCCCTTCCCTCTCGGACATAAGCAGAAACACATAGGAGTCAGCAACCTCCCTGAGCGCGTCCATTTTGTTCTCGTAGAAGGGCCTGAGCTCGACAGTGCGCCCAAGGCCAAGCTGCGCTATCCTCCTTCTTATCCTGGGCAGCTCCGGGCCTCCCCCTATCAGCAGCGCCCTTGTCTTTGGGAAGATCTTCCTGGTTTCAGCAATCATGTCCAGCCATTTGTCCAGCCTCTTCTCCTTTATCATCCTGCTTGTGAGCACTATCCTCCTTTGTTTGCTTCCGGCCTTCCTGCGCAGCCCCCTGAATTCGGTGTCGTCCAGGACCGGGGCGAATACCCTGATTCTCTCCTTTTCAATGCCCTCGCGTAGCAGCCCATGGGCGGTAATCGATGAATTGGCTATGTAGGCGTCGCCTGTGCCCAGCACAAGGCTCGCATATATGTAGGCCAGCCTGCCGAGCACAGGGCCCAGGTACTCGGTCCAGTAGCTCCTCCTCCAGGCCTCCACCACGTCTATTATAAGCTTACAGCCGGTGAGCTTGCAATACGCCTTTATCACCGGAAGATGGAGCACCGGGAACATGTTGGCCTCTATCACGTCAAACCTGCCGTGCAGGAAGATCCTGAACACGCTGAGCGCGAAGGCTATGGAGCCGCGTATGCTCCTCCTCCCATGCCTGTAGAAGGTCTCCCTGGATATGGGGACCGCCGCATGGTAGTGTATGCCGTCCTTGACGAACGAGCGCTCCATGCCCGGCCATCTCATGCAGAAGAAGTGGACCTCGTGGTGCTTCGCCAGCTCCCTGGCCTCGGTTAGCTCTATCGCCTCGAGCCCGCCTATGTGCCAGGGGTAGGCCGCATCAGAGACAAACGCAATTTTCTTGACATCCTCCCACGAATAAATTTTGTGGGATTTCAATGGCGTTTGTTGATTGGTCATCGTGAAACACCAAATTTAGTTCCTGATTCAACGACGACTGCCTCCCTTTGAGGTCTTACAACGTCTCCAGAGGCGTTACTTCCCGCAAGTCCTGCGGTAGATAGAATGTTGATTGATGCGTTCAAATCCCTGTCCTTCATCGTTCCACATCTCTGACAGAAATATGTCCTTTCGCTCAATTCAATATCCTGTATATTTCCACATTCACTGCATGTTTTCGAAGTGTTATTTGGGTTCACTCCTACCACTCTGCAACCAGCACTTTCAGCCTTGTAGCAAAGATATTGGATGAAGTTTCCCCAAGAAACGTCCGTTATCTGCCTTGCAAGATTATGGTTCCTTACCATGTTTGCAATTCTTAGTTCCTCGTATGCAATGAATGAGTATGAGTTCACAAGATGGTGAGAGGTCTTGTGAAGGAAATCGTTTCTTTGATTTGCGATGTGTTCGGAAATTCTTGCAAGTTTTATCTTTGCAATTCTCCTGTTCTTTCCGCCTTTTTTCTTTTTCGACAATCTCCTCTGGACCATCTTCAATTTATCCATTGACTTGTTTGATATTCTTGGATTCGATATTCTGGTTCCATCAGAAAGGGTTGCATATTCCTTTAATCCCAAATCCATCCCTGCCTGTGGTTTATTGTTTGAGAATATTTGAATGTCCTCCTTTTCGACAGAAATGGTGATATACCATTCCTGAGATTTGGTCTGTTTTATCGTGGCGGTTTTTACCTTTCCTTCAATTTCTCTATGGTTCACGAAATTGACTCTTCCTATCTTTGATAGGGAAATTCTTTTCCTTTCTATTTTGAACCCGTTGTTCTGCGGATATGTCAATGATGAAACATATGATTTGAAACGTGGAAACCCAACCTTTACCTTCTTTCCCTGTTTTCTTTCTTTTATTCTTCTGAAGAAGTTTTTGTATCCTTTTGATACCCTGTCTGCAACATTCTGGCAGACCTGGGAATGGAGCTCCTTAAAGTCTGGATTCTTCCTCTTGAATTTCGTAATCCATTTGTTCATGTCGTATTGTGCGAATGTCTTTCCAGTGTCCTTGAAATGTTTTTGAGACTGTTCGAGAAGAAGATTATATAGTTGTTTTGATAGGAACATCTGGCGATTTAACCTTGATTTCTGTATCTGTGAAGGATATGCCCTGAACCTATATGACCTTTTCACGATGACCACAGTTACCACACCATTAATATTTATATATATTTTTTGTTTTTG
>DAIDAE010000045.1 GCA_027310755.1 Candidatus Micrarchaeaceae archaeon
GACAAAAAGAGGCTGGCGCGCTATTTGGGGCATTACAGCGGCATCGTAAAGAAGCAGGTAGATGCCCTGCTAAAGACAGGAACGCGATAGCTAGCAGTGTAAGCGGAGTTCAGCACCTCCTTCTGCCCTTGGCCATCAGCAAAGCTGGTCTACAACGACATGGATTTCGCCTTCCCTGAATAAGGAGGCCGGCGAAAAATGAGATATTACCTAGGTGACAATATATTGTACCTTAGGTATGTCGATTCCTGCCTGCGAAAAGTTTTTATAATATACTAAACATATATTATAGTATATGTTTAGTGATTTTATGGTTGAGACCATCGAAAGCTATTTGGCGGGCAGGGAAAAGCAATTGGCGCTTGCAAGGCTGCAGGACGCGGTAGTCGCAGCCGTTTACGAGATAGACAAGGATGTGGTCATGCACGGCGGCACTGCGATCTGGCGTTGCTACAAGGGCAACAGGTTTTCAGATGACATAGACGTTTACCTCACAGAAAAGCAGGCAAAGAGGTTCAGCGTAGACCTTGCCTGGGCTCTCTCCAGACACGGAGCAAAGATGGAATATCCGCGTACAATAAGGATAGTGGATGTGTTCAATGACTTCGCGAGAACTAAGCTTGAGGGGATGAAGATGGATGGCAGGAGGCATCCCGTGCAAAGGGAATACGAACGCGTAGACGGTTCGAAGTTCTACATAACCACGCTGCCCGTGGAGGAGTTCCTGCTTGAAAAGATGTACACGTACTCAAAAAGAAGGTACATGAGGGACATCTATGACATATATCAGCTCCTGTCCATGGAGGAACCGTCCAAAAAGGTGAAAAAGGAACTTGTGAATTTTCTAGACAGTATAGAGAAACCCATAGACGAGCGCGGGATGGTGGACCTCGTCTATGCGGGAGTCGCACCGTCGTTTGAGACCGTGGTAGGTGCCATCCGCAGAAAGGTGGAATAGGGCATGAAGTACCTGTCGGGCGTAAGGGGAAGATTCTCAAAAAGGGATTTCCCGGTATTCACGATTAATGACATAAGGATGCTGTTGAACGGAAGTGGCGTTAGCGACGAGTACGTCCACTTGATGGTGCATAACCTGATGCGCAGGAGCGAGATCGTGCGCATAACCAAGGCGGTCTACACCTTCCACAAGGACGAGGCTGTTGTCGGGTTCGCGTTCTACCCGTTCTATTACGGATTTGAAAACGCGCTGAACATCATGGGTATTTCTGGGCAGGGTACAAACATGATAGTGGTGACTCCAAAAAATGTGAGGCAGGGGGTACGAACATTCGTCAACAGAAACTTCAGGGTGAAACGTATCAGGGGCAGCATGTTCTTTGGTTACAAGACAGTCGAATACGATGGTTTCTGGGTCCCGGTCTCGGATCTTGAAAAGACAGTCATAGACATGCTCTACTTCCAGGGAGGCATAAGGGACGAGCTCTGGCCGGGGATACTGGAAAGGCTCGACAGGAAGAGGATCAGGGAGTACCTCAAGAGATACGATGCGAAGTTCGGGAAGAAGGTACTCGATGAGATCAGGGCAAGGAGTTCTTGACATACAAAGCTAGGGCTGCATTTAAGAGATAAAAGTTTTACTGCCCAGCTGGCTTCTTTTTCCTCCTCTTTGCAAGCAGGAACAGGAGGGCCAGTAGTATCAGTAGTATGAGCAGCGCGAGCCACAACCATGCCAGCAATCCTGCAGGGTTGGTAACCATAAGCGCAACTGCGGCAGACTTCGACGCCATGCCGGCCTTCAGCCCGGCATCCGTGACCTCAACAAAGTATTTCCCTGCTCCGTTGGTTGCAGATCCGCTGAGTGTCAATGCCGTGCCGGTCGCCCCGCCTATTGCGGTCGGGGTGTTTGAAGTGTCATTGTACCACTGGAACCTATATGTGCCGGAGCCTCCCTTTACAGTGGCGGTGAATATTGCAGAGCCGGTGCTGTTTATCGTGATGTTGGCCGGGGTCACCGTCACAGTCAACGGCTGGTAGTTCGTTATGTTTACAGCTGTGGAATTCTCAGATGCGCCAGTCGAATTCTCTGTCACGCGCACGTGGAAGCTCAGCCGTCCGGTGGTGCTCCCTCCAATGAATGTGAAATTGTGGTGCGTTGCCCCGATTATTGGGGTGTTTGACCCGCCAAACCATTGGAATGTGAAATTGCCGGATCCTCCCGTAACTATTGCATTGAATGTCACGTTTGAGCCGGTGTAGGTGTAGTTTCCGGTCTTGGTGATATTTATCGTGAATGTAGGCGGCGCCAACGGCACGTTGGGCTTGTGGCCGCACACTTCAACAGTCACCGTATGTATTATCGGCAGGTACGAGATTGCAGTGAGCTCTGTGTAGAAGTCAAATCCCTTTGCGCTGAACATGCTGTTTACGCTGTTCATTGTCAGGGTGTACGTGCTGTTGTTTATGGT
>DAIDAE010000046.1 GCA_027310755.1 Candidatus Micrarchaeaceae archaeon
CAGCTTGAAGTCGTTCTTGAGGTGCGAAAGGTCTCCCTGAAGTCCTATCCCGCTCGATATCATGGTCATTATAAGTGCGCCTTCTATGCCTACACCAACAAGGCCTCCATGGCTTACCAGTACTATGACTATGAGTATGGAGAGCGGGGCAAGAAGCGTATTGATAATCATTACTGGATAGTTTATCATAGCATAAATTGAGTTCACCAGCACCGATGCAAACAACTGGCTAAGTGTGCTTCTACCATTCATTATCCTCACTTTCAGAATCCTCGTTCATAGGCTTCTTCACTATATAATAAAAGATGTCTTCCAGAGACACCGGATTTGTGGAGAACTTTACCCCTTTTTTTATCAGGTCCTTTGACATCTCAAAGGCCTCCTTCTCCGTAGTCATCACCTGTTTGCTTCCGTCAAGCCCATGTATAAGGATGCCTTTGGAGGTTTTTATCTTTACCTTTCTGTCTATCACCCTTATGCTGTACTGGTATCTTACCCTCTTCCTAAGCTCCTCCATTGAACCCATAGCCATAAGCCTTCCCTTTTCCATTATGCCTATCTTGTCTGCAAGTATCTCCGCCTCTTCAAGGTAGTGCGTAGTCAAAAATATAAGGTAATCTTTTTTGAGTTTGCTGAGAAGATTCCACAGGTCGCTCCTTGATATCGGATCGAGGCCCGTCGTAGGTTCATCCAAAAATATAACCCTCGCTTCAGATGCAAGCACTGTTGCAACCATTACCTTCCTTTTTGTGCCTCCCGAAAGCTTCCTATTCAGCACATTTTCATACTTTCCTATGCCAAGCTTTTTCAGTGTGCTCCTGGCCCTTTCTTTAGCTTCTGAATATGCGAAGCCGCGGTAAAGCAGGTATGATACTATCGACTGCATTGGAGTAAGCCATTGTATGGCGCGGGCCTCCTGCGGCACTATGGCTATGTGCTCCCTGACCTTATTCTCATCATGCACTACGCTGTTTCCGTTTATGCTGGCGTCGCCTTTTGTAGGCATAAGCTCGGTAGACAATATCCGCACAAGCGTTGTCTTTCCAGCACCATTCCTGCCGATGATAGCTATTATGCCGTTGCCATTAAAGCTGAAGCTGACGTTCCTGAGGGCCCTTGTCCCCTCGTCATATGTCTTCGAAAGCCCAGAGCACACTACATCCATTAACGCACATCAATATATTTCTGCATCTTCTATGTGACATCCTCCCACCGCTAAAGCGTGTGGGCTTCCAATGGTGTCTTTTGATGGTCATCGTGAAACACCAAGTATAGTTCCTGATTCAACGACATCTGCCTTCATGTGCGAAGGTCTTACAATGTCTCCAGAGGCGTGACTTCCCCCTTGTCCAGAGGTAGCTCGTTTGAGAATTACTTTGCTTGCATTTATATCCCTGTCCATTTCCATTCCGCAGGAATCGCATTTGTATTTTCTTACGGATACATCTATCTTCGCATCTCCTTTCTTTATATATCCACAATTACTACATTCCTGCGTTGTGTTTCTTGCGTTTATACCAATCACTTCACAACCAGCACTTTCAGCCTTGTAGTGAAGGAAAGATACAAATGTTCCCCAAGAAACATCACCTATACTTTTCGCATATGTGGGATTCTTCTGCATATTCTGTATTTGCAGTTCTTCATGTGCGATGAACGAGTATGAATTTACTAGAGTATACGAAAGTTTATGAAGAGTGTCCTCTCTCAATCTTGAAATATGTTCTGCATATTCTGCGAATCTTTTGGCTGCTTTTTTCCTGTTCTTTGAGCCTTTTACCTTTGAGGATATTCTCCTTTGTTTCCTTTTTAGACGATTGGTGTGTTTATCCAATACTCTTGGATTCTCTATTTTCTCATCATTTGAAAATGTTGCGTAATCTTCCAGTCCTAAATCCAGTCCTACGGCCTCTTTGTTATTTGATACAAATGGTTTATCCTCTTTTTCAACTGAAAATGTGATATACCATTCTCCAGACTTGGTTTTCTTTATATTACAAGTCTTCGTCTTTCCTTCTATCTCCCTATGATTTACAAAGTTTATCCTGCCTATCTTTGAGAGTTCTGCCTTCTTCCTTTCTACCTTGAAGCCCGATTGAGGATAGGTTAATGAGGATACGAACTTCTTGTATCGTGGGAAGCCAACCTTTACGTTCTTCCCTGCCTTCTTCTCCTTGCATCTCCTGAAAAATGATTTGTATGCATCTGATATTCTTTTTGATACGTTCTGTAAGACCTGTGAATATACCTCATCAAACTCTGGTCTTTCCTTCTTTATCTGCGCAAGCCAAACATTCATCCTGTATTGTGTTAGCGTCTTCTTTGTGTCTTTG
>DAIDAE010000047.1 GCA_027310755.1 Candidatus Micrarchaeaceae archaeon
CTCGATGAGGAACTGCTCCAACTAACCGACACTGGCATAATCCGTTACTCCGAATTATCAAGGAAGGTTAACATTCCGCTTTCCACGGTCCACATTCGCATGAAGAAGCTCGAGAAACAGAAGGTGATCATGCATTACAAGGGAGATATCGATTGGAAAAAGGCAGGCCTGCCGCTTACGGCGTTCATATTGATTGATATAGATGTCAGCCTTTTGCAGAGCCTGAAAAAGACACAGGACAAAATGCTGAAAGAGTTGTTAAGCCTGCAGTACGTGAAGGAGGGATATGTGATAACCGGCGAAGCCGACCTGTTCATAAAAGTTTTGGCAAAGGATTCGGCGCACCTTAAGGATATACTGCTGAACCATATAGATAAGGTCCAGGGCGTTGTCAGGACGAAGACGATAGTAGTCCTTGGCTGATCAGAGCCTGTGCTGCTTGTCGTCCATCATCTTCATTCCATAGGTGCCGCGGTCGAGCTGTGCCTTGATCCTCATCACGAGCTCCTTCATCTTCCTCTCCTTCATCTTAGCTATCATGTGATAAGCCTCATCTTTCGTGCCCTTTGTTATCATTATCACAACCTCTCCATAACGAAATCTCGCAGTCCTCCCCTTTCGCTGTATATTCCTTATTTCGCTCACCACCGGCTCGTAGAATATTACGGCATCTACCGAAGGTATGTCCAGGCCCTCCTCCCCTATCGATGTTGCCACCAGTACCTTGAAGCGCCCCGCCCTGAAGTCTGATATTGTCTGCGCCTGGTTTACATTGGTTATTCCCTCTTTCTTGCCAACGAATCCCTGCGCCTCTATGCCGTTGATCTTCATGAGATCTACCAGCTTCTTTATCGTGGATCTGTACTGTACAAATACCATGACGCTCTTGTCATCGTAATTTTCCTTGATTATCTGTATTGTCTTGAACATCTTTGGGTGCTCCTTCCCTTTCGCAAGCGCATCTCTTGCTATGCTTTCCGCCTGCACAACACCATTGTTTTTCAGTATGTTCTCCACGACCCTGCTCTTGCTTTCGCGGTCGCGCAATCCCTGCATGTAGGACATGAAAGGATACAATCCCTCCGTTGCCACAAGCTCGTATGCGTGCAGAAGGTCAAGCACATATACGTAATTGAACATCGCGGAGAACCTGTAGCCGGAAGCCTGGATCTTTTTTATATTGTTTCCAAGCTCTATCAGTCTGCCCTTCGGCAGTCTGTCTATGTACTTGAATGGGCTGAGGCCCTTTTCATAAAGTTTCTGGAGATGCTCCTCGATAACGGGTTTGAGCAGTGAGAGTATCGCATCGATCTCATCGCTCTTTTCAACATGAACGTCCCTCACGGTCTTTTCCATAACGTATCTCTCCACGTCCGGATCAGTGGAAACCCTGATTTCGATGTTTTCAGTGTTTAGCGTCTTTATCAATGCGTCTATTTTCTCCCTTTTGCTTCCCGGAGAGGCGGTCAACCCTATTGTTTGTACGCCAGCCTCGCTGCTCTGCTCCGCCACGTATGTGTATGCGTACCTTCCCACCGCCCTGTGGCACTCGTCAAATATCACAACACCTATATCTTCTAGCGAAAGGCGGCCGGTCTTGAGGTCGTTTGCTATCGTCTGCGGTGTCGCTGCAATCACCTTCGCATTTGCCTCGAGCTCACCCCTTTTCTTGCTCGAAATTCCGCCCGTTGCAAGCAATATCTTATCATTGTCGATGTTCAACAAAGAGGTCAATGAATTGTAATGCTGTTCGCTTAGCGGTTTTGTAGGCGCCATTATGAGGGCCTTCTTTCCACGGTAAACCGCGTTTGCTATCGCAAACACCGCGATCAGCGTCTTCCCAAGACCGGTGGGCAATACCACAAGCGTATTCCTTCCAGAAAAGACACTCCTGATTATGTTTATCTGATACTCCCTCGGATCCACCGCCTTGGTATTGACCAACCTGCCGCAATCTCCAAGCTCCTCCCAGGACAAAGACATGAGACTCTATTATTTTGGAGATAATTTATAACTTAGCTCCAGAGTAGCTCGTTTAAATAATATAATCCTCATAAGCTATCAGGTCTTAGAATGGATAATTTGCGCATCCCGCTTACCCCAGAAATCTGTGAATTTACTGGCGCATTGATCGGCGATGGGAATCTATGGACTAAAAGAAGCCGGTATAGAATTGAGTTAACTGGAGATCCAAAATTGGATTTAGAATATTATGATTACCTTACCAAAATCATATTAAATACTTTTAAAAGCAAGCCAC
>DAIDAE010000048.1 GCA_027310755.1 Candidatus Micrarchaeaceae archaeon
CCATTAAGTCCATTATAATGTTTTATATAATTGAAGAAAACCTTAATAAATAGTTTCTGGTATGAATTATCGATATCGGTAATCCAATGGGAAAGCTGGACGATTTGCTCAAGGAAGACCTGGCCGCCGTAGCGAAGAGGATAACCAATATCTCAGAGCTAAAAAAGCACGAAGGAAGGGATGTTTTTGTAAGGGGATGGGTGTATAGGCAGAGGTCGAGCACAAATCTTGCGTTCGTCATAATCAGGGACGGGACCGGGATAGTCCAATGCGCTGTAAAAAGCGATGCTCCAAAGGAAACATGGAAGGCAGCCACGGACGTTTTCATAGAATCCGTGGTATACGCATACGGCATGGTGGCAAAAGATGAACGTGCGCCTGACGGATACGAGCTGCGGGTAAAGGAGATGGTGGTCACGTTCAAAGGGGAGGCGTTCCCGATCGGAAAGGACCAGAGCACAGAGTTCCTGCTGGATGTCAGACACCTGTGGGTGAGATCACAGACAATAGTCAACGTGCTCAAGTTCAAGGCCTATCTGATGAAGGCTGCGAGGGAGTTTCTGGACGAGAGGGGATTCCTTGAGGTTCAGCCGCCGATGTTCACGTCATCTGCGGCAGAGGGAGGATCCACTGTCTTTGAGGTGAAATACTTCGGCAGGAAGGCGTATCTTTCGCAAACCGCACAGCTTTACAGCGAGGCCATGATTTCAGGCTATCCGCTGGTCTACGCTTTTGCGCCATCGTTCAGGGCGGAACCGAGCAGGACGCCAAGGCACCTTACCGAATTCTGGCAGCTTGAACCGGAGATGGCATTCTATGACCAGAAGATGAACATGCAGTTGCAGGGCGAGCTTGTGGAACATCTTTCACATGAGATGGCAAGAAAGCATGCAGACCTTTTGGAGAAATTCAAGAGGGATCCGAAGGACCTGCTTGCGATAAAGGGGCCGTTTGAAAAGATGAGCTACGTTAAGGCGTTGAAGGAGCTCAATCTTAAGTGGGGAGACGGAATCGGCCTTGATGAGGAGAAGGTCCTCATGAAGGAAAGGGCCCAGCCCATATTCCTCTGCGGGCAGCCCAAGGAAATGCGCGCCTTCTACATGAAGTTGGATCCGGAGGATCCCAGGGTCGTGCTTGATGCAGACCTGCTTGCTCCCGAGGGAATCGGAGAGATCGTTGGGGGCAGCGAAAGGGTTTCTGATTATAAGGAGCTGGTGCAGAGGCTGAAGGAGCAGAAATTGAAGGAGAGCGACTACAAATGGTATCTAGACCTCAGGAAATACGGAAGCGTGCCCCACTCGGGATTTGGAATGGGTTCGGAAAGGCTGTGCAGGTGGATGCTAAAACTTGAGACGATAAGGGATGCAATACCTTTCCCAAGGACGATGAACAGGTTGGAGCCATAATACGCGAATGGACCGCTTTGCGCACATTTCAATAAAAACATGCTTTAAATATGTGAAAATCTTTATTTATTAGATGATTTTATGGTAGAAGAAAAGAAACCGATATGCATGCAAAGGTTTAAGGAATGGATTACAACGACCGAGAAGCTTACCACTATTGAAGAGCAGCAATGGCTGGAAGCATTAAAAAGGGTTTAACTAATACCAAGCCCTGATGCCGCAACCCGGATTTGAACCGGGGACCTATCGGTGTCTGCTAACCACTGAGGATACAGTAGGTTGCTTCAGCCGATCGCTCTCCCGCTGAGCTATTGCGGCGTAGTGTAAATTGATTGGGTTATCATGCTTATAAACATTTTTGTGATTGATGAATCTATTGTAATGTCTTCCGTTAGAAGAGCCTATCTCTTTAAACCATAGATTGAGCATTTCTTTTCCATAAAGTGCAATGTGATATTCCGCAAGATAGTTGGGATTATCTCTCTTGTATTTTCTTAAATGCGCCCTGAAACCATGCTTAACGAGCAATGATTCTAATTGCATGGCAAGCGGTCTGCTGCTAGTGGAAATTTTAATTGTAGGATAGACGGCTTCCGCATAAGTCTTTTTACTAAAAAATACTGTTCCATCTGTATCGAATATGCCCCTGATTGCGCATTTGGTATATTTCCATCCTTTTTTGATTATTTTATCTGGTATTTTTACAGTTGCCGCTTTTCCTTTCCCGCACGGTAGACCCAGATGTGTAAAAAATATGAATGCAGGTTTTGATGTTAATCTAAATCGCAAACCTCCCCAATGGACTTTTAAC
>DAIDAE010000049.1 GCA_027310755.1 Candidatus Micrarchaeaceae archaeon
TCTCCCAGCTTTGCCTGCCCCTCTTTCGCCGAATCATTCAGCTCTGCCGGAGACCTGACAGGTACGCCCTTCATTTTGTCACGTAGTGATTTCCCGCCGAGCGCTTATAAACCTATTGCCGTGGGACAGTTACGTTTGGTTATTTATTCCCTTTCCGAGTAATATAATCATGGAGTTCGTGGAGCTTGGCAGTACAGGGGAGAAGCTGCCGGTAGTTGGCATAGGCACATGGAAGCTCGGTGCTGACAGGCAGGGCAGCGTAGAGGCCATACGAAAGGGAATAGAGTTTGGAATGGCATTCGTAGACACTGCTGAGATGTATGCGAACGAGGAGATGGTCGGAGAGGCAGTACACGGAGAGAAAGTGTTCCTTGCGACAAAGGTCTCTCCCAGTCATTTCAGGGAAAAGGACCTTATGCGGGCGTGCGATGAGAGCCTGAGGAAGCTCAATGTAAAGGTGGTGGACTTATACCAGCTGCACTGGCCCAACGCTGGCGTTCTCATAAAGGAGACGATGCGTGCCATGGAGAAGCTCGTCGATGAAGGAAAGATCAGGCACATAGGAGTAAGCAACTTCAATGCTGAAGAGCTCAAAAACGCGCAGGATTCTATGAAAAAGTATGAGATAGTGTCCAACCAGATAGAGTACAGCGTTCTTGTGCGCGAGTTCGGCGACTCCTTGTTTGACTACTGCAAAAGCAGCAAAGTTACAATTATAGCTTACAGCCCTTTAGGCAGCGGCGCGCTCTTTGATGAGAGGTATGGCGCTGCGCACGTCGTCCTTGATGACATAGCAAAAAGATACGGCAAGACGGCAGGACAGGTGGCGCTCAACTGGCTCGTAGCCAAAGGGAACGTCTCAGCCATACCCAAGGCCGGCAGGCTGGACCACGTAGAGGAGAACGCAGACGCTGCGGGATGGAAGATGTCGGAGGGAGATATAAAGACTATAACGGACCTGGGCCAGCTCAAAGCGCCCATAGCCGGTAGGCTGAACCGGTTCACAAAAAGGACCGCCCCGTTCTGGTCGAATATTATGACAAAGCTTGAGAAAAAGCGGATGGGCAGATGAACCCAGCGTTTCAACTGAAAACATGGTGACCTCCTCCCACCCGTAAACGGCGTGGGCTTCCTCTGCGTCATGCAATCACTGCATCCTGCAAAGGATATGTTTTATCAGTTCTCAGATAAAATAAGGGGCTACGCCCCTTATGAACCCCAAGCACGACCAATCCATCCCCCGACTACGTCGGGGGTATTCGGATTGGTCGATGGCAACTGCACAGTCAATTGAAGAATAACTTCTTTTGGAAAGCATCCTCCTTGTGTTGTAGAAATGGTTCGTAAGATACATCCTGTTTCCTGATGTAGTTTTGTATTATACTTTCTCCAACCGGTCCTACACTTGTACCAGTAGGTTGACCTCCCCAGAAACTTCCGCGAGGATATCTTTTGATGAAGTTAGGCATTTCGCTGAAAACTTTTGATGATGAATGTGATTTGAGTATCTGCACAACTTGTTTCATCGAAAATTTACTAGGCACATTTACTTCTATGTGGACATGTGCATAATCATCTCCAAAAGAAAACTCCTTTATCTTTATGTTGAACCGCGTCTCCACTTCACGAAATGCATCTGCAACAACCTTCTGTGTCTTCGGATTCTTAAAAACCTTGAATCGACACTTTGATACAAGCACAATGTGCTGAAAGTTGTACACAAAATCCGATACATTCTTATTTTTTGCATGAGTTATACTAGTCATAATCTCGCTTCGGCGGCGAAAAATCCGGGCGCGTCAAATCCGCGTCCACTCGCCGTCAAAGTAATATGAATGTAAAAGCGTATAGTTGTTATAGAATTAGACCTTCAACCCCCAACGAGGTTGGGGGAATGTAGGGTATTCAAAAAATTCACGCCGCAACAGGATGCGCAAGAACCGAACTTCCAGCAAAACGCACTTCGGCAACGAATGTAAT
>DAIDAE010000004.1 GCA_027310755.1 Candidatus Micrarchaeaceae archaeon
ATATTTAGACCATGCTGCAAAATTTATCAAAGAAAATAAGACAGATGTCATAGTTCTTAGTGGGGGACATACAAATCCAAAAAGAAAATCCGAATCTGAAGCATCAACGATGGCCGAATATCTTAGCAGAAGACTGAACAAGAAAGTAAATGTGATTTTGGAAGATAATTCATTGAGCACTATCGAAAACATAAAGTTAACGAAAAGGTTAGTTTCTCTTGGAAATGGGGATGAAGTTGTAGTTTTTTGTGACAACGTAAGACCTCCAAAAGTTATGTGGTTTGTCTTGCATTTTTGGTTTAAGTTGACACGTAGCGAAATTGAAAAGTATTTCTTAAATTATTCTATTAAACATTATAAAAAGCATTACACCACAGAGATGATAGGAGGGGAAATCGCATCTGGAATGCGATATGAAAACGTTAATGTCGTGCCTTATCGTTGGCGAACGGAGATTAACGATGCCGTGAGTGCACAAATTGCAAGTATAATGGAGATTTTATCACTCTACGATAATAGACTTGAAAAGGAGTTGAAAAGGGCGATTAGGGTCAAATTTGGGATGGAATGATAATATGATGGTTAAGAATATATCATTGTTAGGACACAAGGATCACGGAAAGTCAACTCTAATCGGAAGTATGTTGATGGAAACGGGCTCTGCAACAAAGGTAAGGATAAGGGAGGCCGAGGAATACAGCAAAAGGCTAGGCAAGCCTTTCGAGCCAGCATTCATACTAGATAGTTTTGCTGAGGAGAGAGAACAGGAAATGACATATGATACAACACGTGCAGAAGTCAACTATAAGGATTTGGCTTTTTCCTTCATCGATGTTCCGGGGCACGAAGAACTGATTAAAAACATGATAAGTGGTGCTTCGTATGGGGATATTGCACTGCTTCTCGTATCGGCGAAAAAGAGCGAGGGGATAAGGGACCAGACAAAAAGGCATCTCTTCATATCAAGGATGCTCGGCATAGAGAATTTGGTTGTAGCGGTCAACAAGATGGATTTGATAGGGTATGACGAGAAAAGGTTTAACGAGATAAAAAGTGGGCTTGCCAATTTTATAGAGAAGATAGGTTTCAAGAGCGAAAATATTCATTTCGTGCCCATATCGGCCTATAGGGGTGAAAATCTGGTAAGGAAAAGCAGTAAGATGCGCTGGTACGGGGGACGCACGGTTTTAGATTTGCTTTATGATTTCGAAGAGCGCGGGACCGACTCCGGCGGACCGCTTAGAATTCTGGTGCAGGGACTTCTTGTCGGCAAGGAAAACCATGTTGTGGGAAAATTGGTGCGCGGACGCGTTGCCGTAGGCGAAGAGGTATGCATATCACCGACCGGATTAGCCGTGAAAGTCAAGGAAATAACAGTAAATGGCAAAAAGGCAAAAAGCGCCAAGATCGGAGAAAATGTCGCCCTTCGGTTCGACAAGAAAATTAGCGGAGACCTTAGGGGTTCCATAATATGCTCGGGGGATTACTGCCCGGTGCCAAAAGACCACATAAAGGCGATAATATTTGTAGTCAAGAATTTTGGTAAAAGTCCTTCCATCAAGTTTAATGGGGTTGATATTTCTTGTAATTCGATTAAAATCACAAAATACATTGATACAACTACTGGAGAGGAAAATACCGCTGGAAAAATAACGCCGCTGGATGCGGTGGTCGCAGAAATCGAACTGGCCAAAAGAATACCTGCCGAGGCATTTGACGAAACAATGGAACTTGGCAGGTTTGTGCTTTATAGCCACGGGAAGTTTGCCGGAATAGGGATAATCGCTAATTGAGACGCCTTATCGCTTCGGAATATCCTTTTAGCATTCTTTTCCTCGTGAATTCCCTCGATATTGCCCTGGAGGATTGCGCCGCCCTTCTCCTTAGTGCACTATCCTTGTGCATTTTTTCTATTGCGCGTGCCAATTCCCGTGGGTCACCTGTCTTGAAACTCAGAATATTTCCTATTTTCTTTGTTTTTAGGTCATTGATGTACGCGTCGCTGCTGAGTATCATTGGAATTGCATGAGCCGACGCCTCAAGTACAACAAGACTGAATCCCTCCCATGCAGAAGGCAGGACAAAGAGATCCGACAGCTCATATGCATCGTTTATCTGATGGTTGTGCAATGCACCGGTAAACACAATCCTGTCATCGCCATTGGCTTGTGTCATGTATTCTCGTAGTGAGGGACCCTCGCCGGCGAGCATCAGGCGCATATCCTGGGCCTTAATCATCCTAAATGCCTCTATTAGGGTGCTAACCCGCTTTTGTCTTTCAAACATTCTACCAAGATAGAGGATGATAAAGTTAGTGTTGCTCAATGCGTACCTATTCCTGAACCTTTCCTGGCTTTGTTTGTTCTTCTCCACTGGCACATCAAGGCCATTGGGGATATACGCAACCCTGCTCGTGAATCTTTTTATAGATGAATACTGGTTCTTATTTAATGCGACGCAGAGATCAAAGAATGCAAAAAACTTCTTTTTTATTTCATTCATATTAGCGCCAGAGAGTCCGGACCCAACCGTCAAAGGTATGCTTTCCTTTGATGAGATACTTGTTTCAGATATGGTTGATATGCTCCCGTGATCTACGTAGACTGCCTTGAAGACTATTCCCCCCATTTTAAGGTTTTCCAATAATGGAAAATCCGCGGCTGAGTTCGATATTATAACGTCCGGGGCTATCTTTCTGATCCTTTCTGTCTCTTCTTTGCTCAATCCCATCTTTTTCATCCTCCTGACGAAGACAATATTATATGCCGCTCTTAGTACGCCTATTTCAGAAAGGCCCAGCCTTCTAGTCCAAGCTCCTACCGGAAGCCTTTTCTTGAGAATTATCTTGTCGTTTCCCTCTGCATCTATGTAAAATGTTGGAAACCCCAAATAATATGTTTTGAACTCCTTCTTTAGCCCTTCAAAAAGATTTTGGACGACCCTGGCCTCGCCCCCGACTTTTGTGGTTCTTGATGAAAGGTCCATTATTATGATTTTCTTCATTTTTATCTACTCTTGAATGTTCTGGAGCTCGGTTTGTCATAGGCCTTGAGCTTTGATTTGTCCAGTCCGCGGACCATAGATATATTTGCCGGCACACCAAAGCTCTGTGAATATACGGTTTTGCTATAAAGTTTATCTGAAGCCGTTGCGGGAGAGCTTATTGCTGCAAAAACAAAGTCCTTCACGTTCACCAAAGATGAGTATTCTGCCTTCACCGATACGGCATTCCCCCTCTGTAATTTTATTGCCATGGGTATCTTTACCACTTCATCGTAAACTACGGTGCCATGACCTATGAAATCGTGCTCGCTGAATGCCTGGCCATGATCGCTTGTTATAATAAATACCTGGTTATCGCCGAACCTGTTCTGCAAGCTCTTTATTATCTGGAGGGCGTAGCCGTAGACCTTGGCTGATGCAACACCATATAGCTCTATCCATCTCTCTAGCTGCTCTGCATCTGGCTGTTTTTTCAAGAATGGCGTGGCCCAATTGAAATCTTTTCCCTTTTTGCCAACGTATGGATCGTGTGCCTCCATCATATTAACCAAAAGGAAGTATGGTCCCTTGAATCTAGTTCCTTTTATTTTTTCCACTATCAACTTGCCTCCCTTCTCTATGGGCCAGCCATCTACAAATTTAGCCTGAAGCTTCTTTGCGGCAGATTGTAGCGTAGCCGAAAATACTGCGGGCGCCTCAAACAAGAGGTTTGGATCCTCCTTTACTATTGCCATGGCAATTTTTGTGATGTTGTTTCCATATCTTTCCCTGAACATGGAAATCCTGGGCCTGATCCTTTCCGGGATCTCTATTGCATGGCCGAATACATCAGTAAAGTATGACTCCTCCTTAAAATAATCGAACTCATCGAAGCCGTATATTGGATGAACGTAGGGGTTTGCGGATATGCAATACGTCTTGTAGCCTATTTCGGAAAGTTCGCTTACCATTGTCCTGACCTTCAACTTGACTTTTTCTATGTCGAGTGTCTTTGCCTCCATTGTTTCGTGTGCTCCGTGCTCTTTTGGATACATTCCCGTGAGCAGGGATGCGTGTGACGGAAGGGTCCATGACGCCGGTGCTATGCAATTCTTCAGGAACGAGAATCCGAGCTTCCTGAACTCACCGTGCTTTGCCTCCAGCTTCTCAAATTCGTCCAATCGCATCGTATCTAGCACAATTATGGCTATGTTTGGTTTCTTCATTTCGACCAATATTATGCAATAACTAGAATTTAAAGCCCTTATTATCTGATCTCGAGGAAAGATAGGTAGGCCTCGAAAAGTTCCGGGTTGCTCAGGGCGCTAAGGCGTTCCCTTGCCTGGCCTATGTAGAAATTGTTTAATTTTATGGCGGTCTTTACGGGGTTTTCCTTTCCGTGATTCTCAAATACGGTGATTATATTTGGCCTGAACATCGTTGGTGCAGCAGATTCCCTTGATTTAAACCCTTGACTCTCAAGTATGTCATCCCTTAACTGAAAGGCGAGCCCTATATTGTAACCAATCTCCTGAAGCGCCTTCTCAGATGCCTCATCTCCTACATATGTTGCTGGAATGCTGGTTGAAGCGCCCATTAGAGAAGCTGTTTTCAGCCCTATTATCATAAGATATTCATCCAATGTTGGTATTTTGCTTTCTTTCTGCACGTTATAATCGAGAAGCTCGCCTGCACACATGTCAAGTGACGCCTCGGATGCCTTTTCCACAACCGGGCCGCCATATCTGCTGGCATACTTTATCGCCTTGGTTATGTTTGCGTTTCCGGCTAGGATTGCAGCCGGCTCGCCGTATTTAATATGGACAGTAGGCACGCCTCTCCTGGTGAGATCCTTGTCTATGATATCATCGTGTATGAGCGATGCATTATGGAGCATCTCTATTGCTACTGCAAGATCTACAAATTTCTCTGGTTCCAGCTCCAGTGCTGTCGCTCCGCTTAAAACCAGAGCGGCGCGGATAAGCTTTTTGTTCTCCGAATTGAGCAGATGCGTTGATGGTTCATAAAGTTCCTTGATCTTGAAATCCTCCGGACTAAAACTGGAAAGGCGCCTTCCTACTGAGATAAATCCGGGCCTTATTTTCCGCGGTATCTCTATCTTTGTGCTTATGCTTATCTCGATTGGGAGTTTCTTCGACAAAAAATCACTAAACAATATCAGCAGCGGCAAGCATAACCGGAAGGACTATTGTGGCATCTCCGTCTATTGTTACATATCTGGCCTTCTCCTTGATTTTGCCCCAAGAGACTGCCTCGGTAAGCCTCGCACCTGAAAGGCTGCCGTCGTATTGTGAAGCCGTAGTCACATAAATCGCGTAGTCGAGACCGCCTTTAAACTGGTTCCACCATATTACGTGGTGTTTGCTTATCCCGCCGCCGACCATGAGCGCTCCCGTAGTCTTGTTATCAAATGAGAGATTGCTTAGCGCCAGTTCATCCTTCAGGACGTTCAAACTAAAATCATGATCCTGTGAGAAGAGGGTTAGCTGTGTTCCAAATGCCCCATCGACTATGCCGGGAGTGAATATTGGGACCTTGTTCAGATATGCCTGCCTTATTATTGACCCTTGGTCTGTCATTCTCTTCCCAAACTCAAACGCAAGCTCGCTTGGGCTGTACTCTTTCTTGTAGTCCCTTGACGTATAGATATAGTTCATTATTTTGTTGAAAGACTCCTCGACCTTAAGCCCGTATTCATCCTTGCCTATGAAGACATTGCCCAACCGGTATATCCCTTCGTGCAGGAGATCATTATCATTAACTTCAAAAGTTCCCTTGCTGTAGATTCCCCCGTGTGCCCGTGCTATGTCATGGTCAAATGTCCCACAGGTTGTTATTATAGCGTCGAAATATTTCACAGAGCTTGCCAAGGCGCCCCTGAGGCCTGTCGATACTATGTCCGCAGGGAATGATAGGTAGTTGTAGGAGTTCTTGTCGCCCAGCATTCTTTTTAGTATATCTATTCCGTCAGCCATATGCTGGCCGGAAAATCCGCCCATCTCTTTCATCGAGTCTACTAGCTCTGATACCCTCATGCCTTTCTTGAGCTTGATATCTTTGACACTATACTTTAACATCTCTTTTTTCGAGGCCATTGGCACACTTCCACAAAAAGCTTATGTACATAGTTTATTCCATAGCTTTTTATCCTTTTGTAGAGAGAATAGTTAGACCACGACCGGTAATAGGATGCCAACACTTAGTCCTGACGACGAGGAGATACTCCGCTTTATCGAGAGCGCGAAACCTCGAATTTATGTAGTTGGGACTGGCGGAAGCGGAAGCAATACGATTTCAAGACTGCAGGGGATAGGCGTGCAGGGCGCAACGCTTATTGCAATGAACACTGATGCGCCGCATCTTGTGAAAACAAAGGCAGAGCGCAAACTCCTACTCGGAAAAAAGCTCACGAAGGGGTTGGGCGCGGGAAGCGACCTGAGAATTGGAGAGGAAGCTGCACTAGAAAGCAAGGAGGAAATAAAACACATGCTTAGCGATGCCCAGCTAGTCTTTATCACCTGCGGACTCGGGGGCGGAACCGGCACAGGTTCTGTATCCACCATAGCGCAACTGGCAAGGGATGCTGGCGCTCTATGCGTTGCAATAGTAACACTACCTTTCTCCAGCGAGGGCAAAACAAGGATGAAGAATGCCCTGGAGGGCCTGGGAAAACTTAAAAAGATGACCGATACGACAATAGTGATCCATAATGATAAACTTTTGGCCGTTGCCCCTGACCTGCCGCTTAACATGGCGTTCAGGGTTTCTGATGAGGTGCTGGCAGGGGCGACCAAGGGAATAGTTGAAATGGTCACAAAGCCAGGGATGGTGAACATTGACTTTGCAGACCTCAGGAGCGTTCTAAAGGATGCTGGTTATGCGGTAATAGGTTCAGGAGAAGGAATCGCCACTTCAAATGGGAGGAGTAGGGCTATTGTCGCACTGGAAAATGCAATAAAGAGCCCGATGCTTGATGCAAATCTTGGAACCGCGAAAAAGGCACTGGTAAACATAATAGGGGGAGAAAGCCTTACGCTCAGGGAAGCGGAGGCCGTATTCCAGGATGTGGCGAGCAGGATAAGCGGTGAGGCGTTACTCAAATGGGGGGCCAGGATAGATTCGGAGATGCAGAAGGATTCGCTCAGGGTTATGCTGGTCGTCTCGGGGGTGGAATTTCCAGAGTATTCGGAACAGGGGCTGAAGAAGAAAATACAGCAGGTGGAGGACATAGACCTCGATGATATGTTTGAAGAGGAGATGAAGAAGGGCAATTTCAGATAGATTGGATCAGCTAAAGTATTTGCTAAACCTGGGAGTTGCTTCCTGGATCTTCTCGCTTGATATCTTTTTTAGGTAAGGGGCAAAAAGGGCGGAAACATCAACAGCATTGCTTGGCCTCCCCTCGACGGTGTTGGCTGCTACTATCTGGTCGGCGCCCGCACTCCTTATTTTTTCAAGCGCATCACCAAGAAACAATCCGTGGGTGCACACGACAATAATCTTTCCGGCATTATTTTTCCTCAAAATCTCGGTTGCCCTGATCGCCGTTGAACCTCTTGCGATCATATCATCTACCACTATCGCATCCCTTCCGTTAAAGTTGGCTGCAGGATCCTCCATCTTTATGTCGTTTGTCACCCTATCCCTTGCTTTATTGAAAACTATATGATCTGTGCCCAGTGTGGTTGCAAAGGCCGCCGCGCGCTGTTTTCCGCCCTCGTCCGGGGAGACAATAACTGGATTTTGTAATTTGCAGCTATCGGCTATGTGCTTTGCCAGCAACTGCGCCGCGGGAATATTATAAAGGGGCACGGGAAAGGCGTCCAGGCTTGTTGTACTATGGATATCAACAGCAGCAACGCTCTTTACACCAGAATCGAGAAGCAGGTTGCCTATCCTGAAGAAACTTGCTATTTCGCCCGGAGGGAGCTCCTTGTCTTGCCTGGAGAAACCAAAGTATGGCATTGCTACATGCACATCCCTGCCTTTGAGCGCAAGGTCTTTCGCCATCATATACAGCTGCATGCCATGCCTGTCTGCCGGAGGGTGTAGGCTTTGGACTAGGAGCACGCTCTTTGTGCGAATATCTCCGGTGATCCTGATCTTCCATTCGTCATCCGGAAAATATGTTACATTGCCTTCGGCCAAAGGCAGACTAAGGTTCTTCGCCAGCAGCCTGGCAAATTCTGGAGAAGCCGGACCACCAATTACAGTTATTTCGCCATTATCCATTCTGCTATAACGGCTATAGCTTATTTCTTCTGTGTGGTCTTTATAACTTTGGCCTCCTTTACGACCAATTTCCTGTTTATTTTTCTTCTGGAAAATATGTGGCTCTTGTAACACTTGTTGGTATCGTAATATGCTATATCTCCGGACTTATAGACAAACATTATGCCTGTTCCTTTGCTCAATTCGGTATTGCAATAAGCACATTTAGCCATAGTATCAGCCTTGCCTTACTTCACTTTTATTTCCCTTGCCTCCCTGCTCGTATCGGGTAGCCTGACCTTGTCTCCAACCCTGGCCGGTCCGAGCATGTTCCTTCTTATTATTCTGCCCGTGTCCTTGCCCTCGAGTATCTTGCACGAGACGGTGTATATCTCCCCGAATATCCCTGTCTTTACGGTTTCGTTTATCTCAACTATCTCCGCTAGGAATCCCGAGAAAGGTTGCTGTTGTGGTTGCTGGTCTGCCATAAAGATCTATGTTAAGCCGTTGGGGTCTGTTGTGCCTGGACTTTTTCCTTCTTTGGCTTCTTTTCTGCCGGAGCGGCCGCTTGGGCGGCGGGAGCTTCAGCCTTTGGCTCCTTCCTTGAAACCCCCTGAACCTTTGAAACAACATCCCTTATCGCATTTGCGGCTGTTCCCTGCGTCTCAACCGCGACCGCAGCGCAAGGCACCGTCATGCCTATCGCCTTACCCAGGTCGATTTTCTTCGGCACGTATGAATATGCAATCTTCTTTTGCTCGCAAAGCTTTGGTATGTGGATGACAACCTCTTCGGGTTCGACGTCTTCCGCAAGCACGACAAAGGTTGCGAGCCCTCTTTCAACGCTCTTTGTCACTTCGTTTGCGCCCTTCTTGACCGCCCCGCTCTGCTTTGCCAGCTGTAGCGCCTCGTAGGTCTTTGCTGCGACCTCTGCCGATACCGTAAAATTCACGTATGCTTTTGTCATGTTATACACCGTCAGTTTCCTTCACTCAGTGGTTGGTTACCCAACAGAAGAAATAAGACTTGTAATCTATTATGCCCTGAATCTATTTAAACCTTTTTGTGGCACTTTTCCTCGGAATGTGAGAATAGGCCACGGTGTCGGAAATGCATGGGCACCAATGTTTGCTGGTTTCATATATCAATTATAAGAGGAGAACATAACCGGCCTGCCAGGTCCGGCGGGATTGAAAACATTTGATGCAGATCCGGGCGCCTTCGTTGGTGGAACTATTCCATGAACTGCTCCGGTTTTGGAGGTTCCTCTGGCTGGCCTTTTCTCTTCCTTATCTCCCTCACCACCTTGTTCTGGAGCTCGGAAGGCATCTTCTCATAGCCAGAGAACTCGGTATACCATATTGCCCTTCCCTGGGTCTTCCCCCGTATATCATTAGAAAAGTTCTTTATTACCTCGGCCACCGGAATCCTTGCGGTTATCGACACTTGCTCCCTGTCCTGGGTTATCTCAAGAACCTGGCCTCTCTTGCCCTGCACCATGGTGATTATGTCAGACATGTACTCTTGAGGTATGTTTATCGTGAACTTCTGCTTCGGTTCCAGGAGGTTCACTCCGGCTGTAAGCACTCCTGCGTATATCGCATTCCTTATTGCCGGGATTATCTGCGCTGGTCCCCTGTGCACCGGGTCTTCATGAATAGTGGCATCGACTATGCTGATCATTATCCCGTTGCACTTCTCCCTGGCAAGAGGGCCGTCCTTGACCGCCTCCTCGAACCCATCTATTAGCAGTTCCATTACCTCGTGCATGTACTGCACTCCTTTTGTGGCGTCCACAAGGGCACACCTGCTTGCTATATCTACAACGCCTTTCGCAACCGGTCTTTCAAGGCCGGCCTTTATCATGTTGTCCACGGCTGCCTGGCCCTTTGGCTTGCCCTCCCTGATGGTACCTTCGTCCATTGCATCGAGGAAGCCCTTTGGCAGCGGCTCTATCATGCAATAAAACTTTGAATGCTTGTTTGGTGATTTCCCCTCTATTGGACCTGCCTTCTTTTCGATCGTCTCCTGGTAAACCACAATAGGCTCACTGGTCACTATGGGTATCTTGAATTCGTCCCTCAGCTTTGTCTCTATGATTTCAAGGTGCAGCTCCCCCATGCCGCTTACAAGATGCTCCCCTGTATCCTGGTCTATCCTGACCTCTATGGTCGGATCGGCTTTTGAAAGCTCCCTGAGCGCCTCTATAAGCTTTGTCGTATCCCTTGAGTCCTTTGCCTCAACCGCCTTGGTCACGACCGGCTTTGAATAATGCGTGATCTGCTCAAATGGTTCAATTGCATTTTCGCTTATCGTGTCGCCGACGTTCGCGCTCCTCAAGCCTATCAGCGCCGCTATGTTTCCTGCAGGTATTTCATCAACAAGGACGCGGTCAGCGGCCATAAATATGCCTACCTGCTGCAACCGTTCCGGCTTGTTCTGCCCGGATATCTGGAATTCCATGCCCTTCTTTACCGAACCTGAAAACACCCTGGCTATTGCGATTTCCCCGGCCTGCTGGTCATAATTTATTCCAAATACTACGGCATTTGTTTTTGCGCTTGAATCAACCGCAAGCATCGCCTTGCCATCCTCGCTTTCCAGGTCTCCTTTCCAAAGGTGCGGGATCCTGTACTTCTGCGCTTCCCTTGGGCTTGGCAGGTGCTCTATTATCATGGAAAGTATGGTTTCGTCTATCGGGGCGACCTCCTGGAGCTTTGTTATGTCCCCCTTTTCAGTGAGCGTGAATATGTCCTTCATCGTAGTCTTGTGCATCTCCATGGTCCTTCTTGAAATGGCCCATCTTCTCATTGCTGATCCTATCGCAACGCTGTTTGCTTCCACGCTGACCTTCCATTTCTCTGCGAATTCTATTGGAGCATACTGCTCGATGAGCTTGTTGACGTTGTTTATCAGGTCGAGAAGCCTCTGGAATGTCTGTTCCTGTGTGAGCCTGAGCTCTGTGAGCAGTCTGTCGCTCTTGTTTATGAATAGTATCGGCTTCGCCTTCTCCTTCATAGACTGCCTGAGCACCGTTTCTGTCTGGGGCATGATGCCCTCCACGGGGTCAACCACCAGTATGACACCGTCTACCGCTCTCATGGACCTGGTTACGTGCCCGCCGAAGTCAACGTGGCCGGGCGTGTCTATGAGGTTGATTATGTAATCCTTGCCCTCGTAGGTGAAGCCCAGCGATATTGCCGCCGACTTAATAGTCATTCTCCTGTCTTTTTCTATCGCTTCGTAGTTGGTGTAAAGGACATCTCCGGCCACCTGTTTTGAAATCAGCCCTGCCTTTGCGAGCAACGAATCTGTAAGTGTTGTCTTGCCATGGTGGACGTGCGCTATAATTGCAACGTTCCTGATTTGGTCGATATTGCCCATTATCTTCGTGATTTCTTCAACAACGTACTCCTTTCGTACCATAAAAACAACCGTTACTTCGCGCTCCTTGCCATGCGCTCTATTTCATTCTTGCGCTTCACAGCATAACTATTGACATCGGATCTTGCGGCGAGGATCAGTTCGTTTGCCATGGTGTCGACTATGTTCCTCTTGTTGTTGAATGACCCTATTATCGTAGCCATGGCCAGGTTCCTTATGGCTATATCCAACCTCCTGCTTGCGCTTACATCGACGGGAATGTTTGATATTATGCCCCCGTATCTCACCCTTGTGGTATCTTCTATGGGTGCCGCGTATTCCAGCGCCTTGATCAGGATTTGGATCGGATTTTGGCCGGTCTGCTGGTGTATCTTATCAAATGCCCTTTCTATTATTCTCATAACCGTAAATTTCTTGCCCTGCAGCCTTCCTTTTGTCCTGATGACCTTTCCGCTGATCTTTCCTCCAGTTCCTCCCCTCATCAGGTCATTTGCAAATCGCTCTATTATGTTGAGCTCTGCCTTGGAGAACTTCTTGTTGCTGTGCTTTCTAAAAGTTGAGGGGAAAACAAGCGGCTTTAGGTTAACATAGTTTGCGATGCTTGGGTCGGCTATTGTGACATCGTAGCTGTATTTGTTGAAAAGCATTATGTTTTTTGGAGTATGCGGCGATTCTTCTGCTGCTGTCCTCTCTGGTGTGGGCTTTGCCGCCCTTTTCCTCGGTGCCTTCTTCGCCGCCGCTTCTGGCTGTCCGGCGGCTGGCTGCACCTGCACAGCTGGCGCAGATTCGGTCTTTTCAACCTTCATTATTTCCTGTGTGACTGCCTCTGCCATCAATATCATCTCTTCGGCTTCTCCTTTTTGCCCTTTCTTACCTGCTGGAGGTCCGTGCCGTTTACCATTATTACCTTGTACTTCCATCCTGGAATACATCCCATTTGGCCCCTCTGTGATCCCCCCAGACCCACTATGGTGACCTCGTCGTGTTCATCGATAAAGCTTATCGAACCGTCTCCGGGCACGAATGCACTGACAACCTTATGGTTCTTCACAAGCTGGAGTTTTACGCCTTTGAGCATTCCAGAATGAGGCTGCTTCTGCTCTACGGCTATTTTTTGCAGGACGAGCCCTTTTGCCATAGGAACAGTGCCCATAGCATCATACTTCTGCTTGTTCTTGAGCTTCCTCCTCTTTAGCCACTTTTTCAGCAGGCGCTGATGCTTCCTGTCCCTGACAAGCTTTCTTCCGGCAAATTCTCCGTTTGGCATGTTTTCACTTTGGTGTCTTTGGCTCTCTCTTCAACTCTCTTAATATTGGATTCGTGATTTTAGTGTTATTGCTTTCTGGATCTTCTGGACTACCTAAAAAGTAGGGAGGGGATGTTTTCATCGCTACTTCTGATAATTTCATTATCTTCATATTATGCTTCCTCTAATATTTTTGAATGTCCCTCCTCTATTATGGAAAGCGCCGAGACGGAATAGGGCTTTCCGCATATGGCGCCGAGCTCCATTGAATTACCATTGAACACCACCGTCTTAATGCTTGATACTTTCGATATATGCTGCAAATCTTCTAGGATATCCTGCCTGTTTTTCGCCGCAACAACCACGAGTTTTGCATCATTCTTTTTTATCGAATCCATTACCTTGTTTACACCTAGGGCTACCTTACCGCTGTCTACAGCTAAACGTATATTGTTCGCCAAATCAGCCATCCAAAACAACTAGGATTTATATACTGAAGTTATACCTCTTTCGAGAGAAAACCATTGATTACTTTAACGGTAAAATATATAAAGTGTTTGCTAGGGCTTCCTGGGGACTACCATTATTATTCTGTCGGCATCTGCGTCGATGAGCGCCTTGACTTTGTCCCTCAGCCCATATTCTTCCGGTACATTCGGATAAGGCCATATTGAAGAAGCAAGTAGCTCGTTCCATTCGGCAAATTCCATGATGAAATGTGGGTCTTTTATTAAATGGGGTGGGATTTTGACCTTGCTGTCTTCGAATTCACATATCATCTTCTTTCCGTAATCCCCGACTTTTACTATCTTTCCCCTCCAAAGCCAGAAGCGGTCCAAGCAATTGAAGATGATCGCAATGGTCTCTTTATACCTGATCTGTTTTCCATCCTCTTCGTTGTATCCTACATATCTCATGCTTTCCAAGTTGGAGAAAAGCGCCTCGAACGTATTTGACCCGGCTATTACCGCGCGCCTATTTATTTCGGGGACGATGGTGGCGGCTTGCCTATGTGCCAGCGAAGTTATCATTGATGACCAAGCCATTCTATTTTATACTTGCTTAATATTTACAATTTATAACATTAATGTTAACTGCTTGTTGTATAGTTGCACCCGGTGGGTTCTACAAAATTATTACTGAGTATGAGCTTCACGTAGCCTATGTACGGGATACCTGCAACAACCTTGCCTCCCACCTGGCCCTGGCTCAGGTTTGCCGGAGCATTGAGATACTGTATGTCCAGGCCCGGGTTGTTGTCTCCTTTGGTTAATGTATAGTATGCCCCGCTTACGTTAAGTATAGCGTACACGCGATGAACTATGTAACCATCGCCCTCCTTGTAAAAATAGTCTTGTGGAACAGTCTGATAGACTATAATGCTATTGTTCCTGTCGCCGGTTATCGTGGTGTTCCCTACTGTTATTGCTGTAGTCGAGGCCTCTTTCTCGACAGTGCCATTCTGGAAGGTTACATTTACGGTTCCGCAGGTGTATTTTACTAGTGAGTTGCTCTGCGACGCTGCGGGCACGATCTCTTCTGTGCCTCCCGAGCTCTTCAACAGTCCGACCACATACCCCGGGCGCACGAACTGGGATAGTTTTACCGTTGATCCAGTCTCGCTGTATGCAACGCACTGCAACGATTCGGTATTGACGCTGCTGAAGGAGCTATCCCATTCGCTTTTGGTGACATTTATTATTGGGGCAACAAGGTTGTCCTGATTAGCACCCTGAACCACTATCATGTCTCCGCGGTGGAGCACGGGAAGCATGCTGCAGCTTGGCACGACATCAAGCGGATATGCCGTATTGAGGATTACCCTAAGAGCAATCCAAATGACTATAACTATGGCTATAGCAACCCCTATTTCAATGAGATTCTTCTTTGCCCCCACTTCATGAAAGCCGTTCATAATCTCAATGGCAAGTATTGCCAAAATAAGGAAAAACATTAGCGCGCCGAGAATTATTGCCAATCCGGTGGATCTTTCGAATATGAAATATGCTATGAAGATTATCGCAAGCGCTATGTACATGGGAAGGGTATCTATCTGTTTGCCATGTTTTTTGCCGTGTTTTCCAGTCCTAGTTGCCAAAAAAGCACCACCGATCGTGTATACAATATATGTAAGCAATAGATTATAGATGGATTGGCTGACCTACTGCTTTCCCACGAGTTGTACCCCGACTACCTGTGATTCGCTCGAGTTGTGAACTACGCCTATTGCCGTATCCGCGGCCGCTATCAGCGAATCGTTGTGGCTCACCACTATGAATTGCGATTTCTGGCTCAATTCCTTTATTAGCTTTGAGAGCTTCTTTGAATTATCCTTGTCCAATGCCACGTCTATTTCATCAAATACGTAAAAGGACATCGGTGTTCTCATCTGTATTGCGAAGAGCAACATGAGTGCAATAAGGGATTTCTGACCTCCCGACATAAGGTCCAGGTTATGTTTCTTGTTACCCAGATGGATGTCTATTTGCAATCCGGAGTTGAATGGATCTTTTGGATTAGATAGATACAGCTTGGTACTCCCTTCAAATATGTAACTGAAGAGCTGCTCGAAATTTTTACCTACCACGTCGAGGGTTTCCATGAAGACGCCTAGTTTCTTCGCCTCAATCTGCTCTATCATTGACATTATGGATACTTTTTCGTTTTCTAGGGTTTCCATCTTCTTTTGTGCCTCCTCAACATCCCTCTTTCTCACCTCATACATCTCAGGCGCCTTGAGATTGACGTTACCAAGCCGTTCGAGATCCACCTTAGCCACGGTCATTTTATTTTCCAGCTCAACGGCATCGAAACCAGCTATCATGTCTATTTTTGGATAGATAAGCAACTCCGCTTTGATATCGCTGAGTCGTGTCTGGAGCTGGCTTTTCTTATTTTCCAATTCCATTACTTCCCTGCTTACCTTGTCATGATTAATTTCTAATTTACCTTTTTCCTTGCCAGATTTTTCAAGTTTTTCGTCGAGTACCTGCAGCTCCTTGAACATGCCCTTTGATTTCTTATCGTGGCTTTCGATCTCCGCAAGCAGTTCGCTTTTCTCCTTGTTCAAAGCGACGAGGTTCTTTTCTAGCTGGGCATGTTTTTCGTTAAGCACGCCAAGCGCATGCGTGTGTTCTTTTATCTCGTTCTCTAAATTCTCTATAATTCCGCATATCATCTCGTTTTCCTTTGTGGTGGTTGCCGCATTCAATTTTAACTTGTCCACTTCGTCCCGGAGGGTTTTTATTTTTTCAGCTACTTCTTTTGACTTTGTGCCCTTTGCCATGTCGGAAATTGCGCTATTTATCTTCTCCCTTATTGATTCATTCTCTTCCTTAAGCAACTTTATTGAGGTTTCCTCCCTCTCCTTTTCAACCTTCAATGTCTCTATCTTATCCTTGTGGTCTTTTGCTATGGCCTCATAGGCCTTGATCTTTTCGTTAAGGGCATCCATGTTCCTATTAGCATCATTCTCCGATGCCAAAGAATGCCTGAGTTCAATCTCATAATTTGTTATCTCGGCATCGTAGTTCCCAGCCTTCTTCCTTATCATCTCCAGCGTGGCGTTTGCGTCATTCATTTTTTCAATTGTGGACTTTCTGTCTACTTCTATCTTTTTCAATTTGTTTTCCAGCGCCGGGACAGATAAGGCGAGCTTTACGCTCCCTCCGGTTACTATCCCCGACGGCTCTAGTATATCCCCATCCAGCGTTACATACCTAACCAGGCCTACGCCTAGTTTTTGGGCCTCCTTTATGTCATTGACAAGATATGTGTTTGCAAGCACATACGAAAATACTTTTTGGTATTTGCCTTCAAACGAAATGTGGTCTATGATTGGCTTCGCTCCTGCAATTGTAGGCTTATTTTCCTTGGTAGAAACCTCTTTCATCGGTATGAACGAAGCCCTGCCGAGTTTCTTTGCCTTGAGGATGGCTATTGCCTTATTTGCGCTGTCTATGCTATCAACTACAAAATAGGAAAACCTGCCTCCCGCTGCCGCTTGCACAGCAAGTGCATATTTGTCATCATATGTGCAGATGTCCTGTACTCGTCCGTGGAAGGAGCTCCCCAGCTCCTTCTTTATGCTCTCAGCGCTAATGCCGGATTCTCTCCCCGCACGTGCAAGCTGTTCTCTAAGATTTAACTGCTCGGTGTTTAGCGCGTCCATGATTTCATTCAGCTCTTTGAGCTTTGCAGTTTCCTTTGCGAAATCTGCACTCACCTGTTCTTTGGTTTTTTGCAGATTAGAAAGGGCATCCTTGCTGGACTTGATATTGTTTGTAAGGGTCGTCCTCTTTGAGCCATATTCGTTCATGGACTTATGGATTTCAAGGATGTCCCTACCCATACTCTCATACTCCGATGTGAGCCTGGAATGCTCCGTGGAAGCCGCAAGGTGTTTTTGTTCAAGCTCTGCCATCTTCTTATAATTGGAATCGAACCTCTCATTCAGCGATGCCGTCTCTTTGTCACTTCCAGACCCAATCATGTCTGGGAGGCCCTTGCCCTTTACTTCTGCTTCAAACAAATATTTTTTGATCAGTTCCTTATTCTCTTTTTCCTTCAGTTTATTCTTCTTTATTTCGCCGTTGAGATACTCCATCCTTTCCCTGTGCGCCTTAATCCCTTCCGATGTTGAGTTTATTTCATTGTCATTTACTGCAATGTTCTTGTTTACTTCTCCGATTCGCCCATTTGTCGAGCCGAGCTCGGCGTACTTTGCGCTCAGTACCTTGGAGAGTTTATCCTTCTCATTCATCTGTGCCGTTATTTCCAGGGACAGGGAGCTCATCTGTTTTTCTAAGTCGTGCTCCGCATCGGTTTTCGAGGTCAACTGCGCTGCCGTACCGATGAGGTCTGTTTCTACCTCCTTCTCCCTTAACTTCAGTATTGTATATTGCATCTGCTTTATGCTGGATGTGAGCTCAAGATATTTTTCTGCGGCGGCCTTATCCTTTTCCAATTCCTCAAGGAAACTGGATCGTTCGCCCATCAGGAGCCTAGATTCCCGTATCTTTATCTCAACTTTTTCGAGTTCTTTGAGAGCCGTATCCTTCTTGTCGTTGAACTCCTTGATTCCTGCCGCTACGTCTATCATCTCCCTTCTTTCCTTCGGGCTCTGGGTCAACAGGTATGTTATTTCGCCTTGTGTCATGGTGTTGTTTTCGTTTATATTCCCATTAAAGCCGGAAAGTATGTCAATGACCTCCTGTCGCGTAACCCTTTTACCATCGAGCCTGTAGGCTATCTTCTTATCAGACCTTATCGCCCTTATTATCTCTATGTCCCTGTCCCCCGAGAATCTCACCTTTACGGTAGCCCTCTTGAAACCGCCATCCTCGCTTGCCCCTTTGATGTTGTTGTTTATGAGCTGTATTGATGATGTTATTCTCATTCTTTTGGGTGATGTCTCGCCTAACGCGAAAAGAAGTGCGTCGCAGATGTTTGATTTACCTGAGCCGTTGGGACCAACGATGCAGTTGAAGCCCTTATTGAATTTTATTGTAGCATTCTTGAAAGATTTAAAGTTATGGATAGCTACCTCGTCCAAGTATAGCATTTTTACACCGATCGCCTTAGATATAGAAAAAGATGTTTATTTATTCCTTTCCTATCCCTTCGACGTCAATTTTTGGCCAGGGCGTGGTGCATATGAAGGGCGGCGAGGGCCTCTATCCTGTCCGCAAGTAGGATTCCAATTACCTTCTTGCCCTTTGTAACCGCCATTATGCCGGATTCTTCGTATCTCATCCTGCTTATTGCCTTGGATAAATTGGCATTGTAGTCTATGGCGGGTATCTCGTCAGCAAATTGGGAAACTTTTAAATTTAGAGAACCTGTTTTATTGCCCAGCCCATTCACAGTTATCCTGGAGACCATTTTTACGACTTTGCCATCTTTGAAAAGAACCGTCCGGGCCCCGCGTCTCAGTAAGATTCTGTATAGCCACCCCATGGTTGTGCTAGATTTCACTTGTATAAAATCCTTTGACAACAGACTGTACACATGCAATTTTTCGGTGTATTTTGATATGTATGCCATTTCTAGCTCGGCCCTAGCGCCTCCGTATATGAAAATAGCTATAATTACATTCCAAAGCATGTAAAGAACAAATGTACCAGGATCGGTAATGTAAAGTATTTCGTATATTGTGCTTCCTACAATGTAAATCGCCAGTATTATCTTGCTTACCTTTACGGTTCTTTCTGTCGCCACCAATTGGCCGTTCCTTTTTTCAAGGTAGCTTTTGAGTATCCTGCCTCCATCAAGAGGAAATGCTGGAAGGAAATTTGATACGGCCAGCAGGCCGTTGAGCAGGAATAGGACTTCGAGGGCGCTACCCATGGCGCCGGATGGCAAATACAGGTACATGAGTCCGAATACAAGAGCTAGCGCGGTACTGACCAATGGACCGGCAAGAGCAATCCTAAGGCTCGTATCCGGATCCGCATCATCCAAATCTATTATGGATGCACCACCAAGCGGAAAAAGGACTATTTTCTTCACTTTGATTTTGTAATGCCTTGATGTAAGAGAATGGCCAAGTTCATGCAACAGGACCATAAGAAATAGTATCACCACTATGGTAAAGTAACCAAAGAAAAGCACTATCAATAAAAGGAGTACGAATGTCCAGTCCAGCTCTATGGCTATCCCGAAAAGTTTGCCTATGGAAATACCGCTGACCATTGCCTCACTTTGATATATTTATATGGCAAATGATAAAATATCATGTTAATTGTGTGGTAGCAAATGGAGAGGGAGGAAAATCATATAAAATTCGTATATGATGAAGCTGCAGCCATAGTAACAGCAGGGGAAAAGGACTATTTGGTTATCGGAGACCTCCATATAGGAGCGGAGCTCCCATTAATCAAAAGGGGCATAAAAATATACAATGCAGAGCGGCAGATGCTCAAAAAGATAAGAGAGATTGCTGGAGAGTTCAAGACAAAGAATTTGATAATCCTGGGAGATATAAAAGACACAATACTATATCCGGAACTCAGGGAAAGCAATGCCATACTGACATTTTTCAATGGGCTAAAGGAAGAAAACTTTAATGTTGTAATAACCGCAGGAAACCATGACCCACACCTCAATGAAATAGTAGACTGCAAGATTGTGGATGAGCTCATTGTGGGGGATTTTGCCTTTCTCCATGGCCATCGATGGCCATCCGATAATGCAATGAAAGAGAAATTTCTATTTGCTGGGCATAACCACATAGCAATAGGGATAGAAGATAGGTCGGGGGGATATTACAACCAAAAGGCGTGGCTCACTGCGCGATTTAGCAGGAAATATGGCCTGGAAAAATATCCGCATGCGAACAGGGGAATACAACTGGTGGTGTTGCCCGCATTCAATGACCTCATAATAGGCATGCCGCTGGGCAGGCTCCCACAAGACAAGAATCTGAGCCCTTTATTCAGAAATAAGATATTTGACTACAAGAGTGCCATGGTCTACGGGCTTCGCGGAGAGCGGATAGGAAGGGCTGGTAGTATAAAAAATAGGTATGCCAAGAGAAAGAGCTCAAAGCAAGGCAGTCACGACATCGGCAGGTAGTGTCCCGGGACTACCCCATCTTTCTTTCCGTAGGGGCAATCAGGTTATCGGAGTATTGTTATCGGGATGGCTCCTTTGTCGAACTCAATCTCTGCGAGATCTATAGGATTTATCATCCCGGGAGGCACTTTAACAAGAGGAGGTGCGCCATAAGCGAGCTGTAATGCCCTGGCACCTATGATCCTTGCCTTTTCAAATTTCGTAAATTTTTCTGCTGCCATAAAAATCATCGTAATCGATTATATCGGATGCGGTTTGAACTTCGCCTGTGTTTCCTCTATCTCCCTCTTTACCGATTGTTTCCATTCGACAAAATTATCATCCGGGGACCTCGGATATTTTTCGTAAATTGAATTTAGCGTTTTCATCTTATTTATTACCCAGACCAGGTCCATAAATGCTTCTATATTTGATAGACCCTTCGCGGCGAGCTTTAGTTTGCTGATAGCGCCGAGCTCCGGCGTCATCCCATATGCAACTTCCTGGGCCTCCTTTGATGTAAGAAAATTCTTCATGCCGAAGTTTAATAGGTCGTTGTTGAGCGACTGCATGTATGTCCTAAAGGCTTCCATGCATGCTGTTTTTTTGCCGTACATTTCATTGAACTCGAAATTATATGGCCAAAGCCCTTTTATGCTCACGTCCCCGGCCTTTACCGCATTTGCGGCATGCTCTCCGGCTATCACTCCTGATATCAGTGCGGGGCCGATACCGCCGGCGCTGATCGGGTTTGGCATTGCCATGCTGTCTCCGGCGCCCATATAGCCGTTATAGACCAGGCTTTCCATCTGCCTCCTCACTGCAACCGACCAGTACCCCTTGCCATTGTTGTCGCTATTGTCCAGCTTTACGCTCTTTATTATCGGAATCGACTTTACATACTCGTCCATTAAACTATGGAGTGTGTCCTTCTTGCCCAACGCCTTGTTTCTTGCCTCTATGCTTGACTTCTGGGTCCCTATTCCGATATTTATCCTATTCTTTCCACCTGCTTTTGGAAAGACCCATCCGTAGCCACCTGGAGCTATTACCTGGTTAAGATGGATTAACGCTATCTTTGGATCGTAGTAATTGAGGTCCTCCTTTTCGATTTCTACCTCATAAATGTATCTTCCGGTCGATTCCATGTCATCGATATCTACTGTCTTATCGATATACGGATTATCGGGGAGTTTTCTTCTGAGATTTGTAGCGACCCCGAGGCAATCAATTATCACCTTAGCCCTGAACTCCATGTGTTTCATTGTCTTGTCCTTCCCGGATACACCGACAATGTAATCTTTCTCGATCACCGGATTCTCTACGTCAAATTCCGGTATAAAGTGCACGCCGGATTTCCTTGCAAAATCCAAAAGCTTTGCCTCAAACTTTGGTCGCTCTAGGACATATCCTTTTCCATCGAACATGAATCTTGATTTAAGATCTGGGGAAAGCGCTACGACACCCTCCACGGGCTGACCAAGTTCCTCTTTGGTGAATTCTATTCCCAGCTTCTTTCTAATAAACTGAATATGGCTATCCGCTACTGCATCGCCACACACCCAGCCCCAGTTTGTTTTCTTTCCGGGTTCACTTTCCTTGTTCTTGTCGAGAAGCAGTACTTTCATGCCCTTTCTTGCGGCTGAAGCGGCGGCTAACGTGCCGGCGAGGCCTGCACCTGCAACTATTACATCATAATGATTTTCCATGATAATCCTGAAATTGAGTAAGGATCAGCGCTATAATAGTTCTCCCGTAAGAATTTAATAATCTTACGCATGCTATAAAAAAGTTAATGCGGGGTCATTCCAGTAAGATGCTTGAATCAATGGTGATTATGATGCATGCAAAACAAAATTGTAATTGCCAACGCCCGTGCTTTTATACACTCTTCTGCATGATGTCGGTTTTCAGCAAAGGGCAAAGTAAATAGGAATATTTTTATACCAAAACTGGCTTCTATCTATAATGGACGAAAAACATGTAATACTTGACGCTTGGAGGAAGAAGGTTGAGGGGATACAGTCCGATCCACCTATAGATTACAAGACAGTATTCAACGAGACCGTCAGAAACATAGGGGATGTCAAGTACTCTTTGCTAGATATAGGCACGGGGGCGGGTAGGGTCATATTTGAAAACAACCTAAATAAGCTTTACAGGAAAGTTGTTGGCATAGACATAAGGCCGGAGATGATAGAACTTTGCAAGGAAAGTTCAAAGGGCATGAAGAACGTGGAGTTCTTTGTGATGGATGCAACGAAGCAGATGACATTCAAGCCAGGCAGTTTTGATGTGGTTTCTGCTATGTTCCCGCCATTCAATCCGAGCGAAATAAACAGGGTCCTTAGCCCTGGCGGATACTTTATTCTGCTCTCCAGTCTAAAAGGAGACCATAAAGAAGTAGTAAAGTATTTCCCGGAATTAGAAAGATTCTCCTCGGGCAACTATTCATTCACGACACTGAAGGCACTGAGCCGCAACCTCAGAAATTCCGGATTCAAGATAGTTGCGACAACTGCTATGAAGTACAAGTGGATATTCAGGGATGAGGAGGTGCTAAAGCGCTGGTATGAAAAAGTGGCATTCAGGCGCATTTTTGATGGATCAGAAGAGAAACTTGCGTCGCTGCGCAGAAACATAGACGGGAAGATAACCATAACCAGATTCCTATGCACTACGGTGGCAAGAAAACATTAGTGGTCATCTTATTATAGGGTATTCCCCTTTTGGCTTCTTAAGAACATGATACCTGAACATGTTATCTACATGGAAAACAAAATAGCCCCAAATACCCCACGCCCTGACCCTTCTCGTGCTCGTGTATACAAGTGCCCTGTCCACATACAATATTTTGCCATAGTTCTTCAGTTTGTTCGATAGGTCCCAATCTTCGTATGTTCTTAATGAAGAATCAAATCCATGAACCTTGTTGAATATATCCCGCCTTACTGCAAAATTTGATCCCACAATGGATGGCCTTCCGAACAGTATGCTGAGCTTAACAAAAAGGATGGATACAAACTTATATCCAAATCCTACTCCTCTGCCTACACCCTTTTCGAGCGGCAATATCGGCCCTGTGGCCGCAATAATATCATCGTTGAAGGCGGTCGAATATGCCATCAGCAAACCATTTGATGGCTTTGTATCCGCATCAAGAAAAACTAGTATATGGCCCTTGGCGTGCCTTGCACCGGCATTTCTGCCGGCCGCCATGCCTTTTTTCCTGTCAATGATGACAGTTGCGTATTTCTTTGCGATCTGGCGGGTCTTATCCGAGCTGCCCCCGTCAGAAACTATTGTCTCAAAATCCTTGAACGATTGCTTCTTCAGGCCTTCCAGGGAATTCCGAATGTATTTCTCCTCGTTTAATGCAGGGATGATTACACTTATTTTTACCAATTTATCACTTTTGGTGCAGGGGGTGAGATTTGAACTCACGAAGGCGCTAAGCCACAGGATCTTAAGTCCTGCGCATTTTTCTGTGGCGTTGTGCCAGACCAGACTCTGCCACCCCTGCTTTGAATGATTAATTAACTTACAAAAAGATATTAATTAGGCATACATCGATGGTCCTGCATCGTCTCCGACCGCTTTTTTGTGGGCTTCCTGTATTTCCCTGTTTTTCTTAAGGACCTCCTTTATTTTTGCCTCCACCTCCTTGGCTTCGCGGTCAAGTTCTTTTATGTCAACATTAAGGTCGATAAGCTTGTTGAGGCTCATTATTGCGAGTTCTGCGTATTTCGGATCCAGTATGTTTGGATCCACAGGTACTAGGATGCTTATATCTGGCACGCCTTCGCCCATAGTCTTGAGCATGAGCATTGCGTTTATTCCTGTTGCAACCCCCTCGCCCACAGTCTTCATGCCTGCCTTTTGTGATTCCTTCTTTAAGGCGTCATTGGAGGTTATAGCAAAAACAACCTGCGAATCCTGATCCTGCTGTTGTGAAGGGATTCCGCCTATGGATATGATTTTGGATATTCCGTTTTCCTTTATGAAGCCGTAGACGCTTTCCACCATCTCATATGTAAGATCCAGAGGTATGGCAAACTCGGCGAGTATGGTAACGACTTTTGTCCTATCGTGCACATATACCCTAATGGCGGGGAGTGGTTTCTCCCCGTGTATCGCGATAAGCGGTGGGAACCTGTCGCTTTCAAGATAGCCGATGTATTTCATCGGTAGCTTCTCTATAATGTAGCTTATTGTCATTGGGCCAACAAGACCGGCCCCCGGAAATCCTTCCAAAAAGGTATATTCCTTCAGGTCCACTTTCTCGAACAGGTTTATCTTGATCATATAATTCAAATATAAAATGTAGGCAACATTATAAGCTGTTTCGTGTGCCCTTTGCACCAAAAGCCCTTTTTATACGACGATAAAACGACGATAGATATTTAATACTATACTGGTATATTAAAATCGAAGGTGAACTTTATGGCAGAAAGAATAGGAAGAGAAAAGCTATCTAGGGAGGATGGGTACTTGTACTACCTAGGGAAGGATGGATTTGTGTGGAGGACGCCAATGAAGACGAATTCACGCGGAAGAAAGGCGAAGGTCGGAAGCGAGAAGGTAAAGAGGGAAACTGGTTTCCTTTATTTCTTGGACAAGTCCGGCTATGTCTCAAGGGCGAAAATGAACCGAAAGGGACGCTGATCCATTTTTAATTTTTTATTTTTGTTTTCTTTTTTTATAATACTATTCTAGTGCTAGTTTTTACCTTGTTATTTTTTATAAAACCGGCTGGGAGTTCTATCGCATATTTTGCTTGTTTTTTGTGAGAATATGTTTTAAAGTCGAGGATTCCCGATGCAGGCGGCAGGTTGCTTTTGAAATCGATTATGTGCTTTTTTTCATCCAGCCATATGATGTCTATCGAAAATTTCATGCCTCGCATCCAAACCGGGAAGGTTGCTTCATGGGGGAATATGAAAAGCATGCATTCTTTTCCATTCAATCTCTCCCTTCCTGATAGTCCCCTCGCCCGCTTCGCCATTGAATCTGCAATGATGGCCTTTAGCGCCCTATTGCCTATTTGAATCGTCTTTGTCTCGTATTCCATGGAGCCACTACTTTGAAACCGACAGGCTCTGCTCTCTCATAAACTGCTGGAGATAGAACTTGCTGCCGGAACCCTTGCCGCCCACGCTGCTGCCCTTCCACCCTACAAATGTGTGCAGACCTACGACCGCGCCAGTCGTTGCGCTAGTCTCCCTGTTTATGTAAACCGTACCTGCCTGTATCTTGTCCATGAATTCGTTTATTTCCTTCCTGTTCTCACTGTACAATCCGGCTGTCAATCCGTATTCAACGTCGTTAGCCATGTCCAGGGCCTCTGCAAAGCTCCTGAAGCTCTCTACCGTGAGCACCGGTACGAAAAGCTCCTTCTTAACGAGCTCGTTCTGGTGCATCACCTCGGCTATGGCAGGTTCCACATAGAAGCCGTGCAGGTCGTTGCTCACCCTATTGCCACCGTAGAGCACCCGCCCGAACTTCTTCGCCTTGTCTATGGCATCGATATATGTCTTGTAGGCATTCTCGCTTATCAATGGCCCCATGTACACATCTTTTTGCAAGGGGTTACCTATCTTGAAGGTCCTTACCTTCTCAATCAGCCTGCTTATGAACTCCTCCTTTATCGATTCATGAACATATACGCGCGAGCACGCACTGCATTTCTGGCCGTCAAAGCCGAAGGCTGCACTGGCAATGCCCTGGATTGCATGGTCAAGATTTGCATTCTTTGAGACTATAGCAGGGTTCTTTCCACCCATCTCAATTATAAACGCCTTCTGCTGACCCAGCCCATAGCTTTTGGTTATCATGCCCGTGCCGACAGCTCTGGACCCGGTGAAGACTATTCCGGATACATCCTTGTTGACGACAAGCTCATCGCCGACCTCCGAACCTGGCCCTGATACGTAGTTGAAGACCCCGTCTGGTATGCCCGCCTCCTTCAGGTATTCATATATTTTAAGTCCGGTAAGAAGGGTCATGCTATCCGATGCGGATGGTTTAAACACAACCGTATTTCCAGTTAGCATCGCGCCGGTGCTCATGCCTACGGATATTGAGACCGGGAAGTTGAACGGCGCTATTACCCCGAAGACACCCATCGGCTCCATCCTTATAGTCACTTTCTCTGACCTGGAAGAAGGTGCCCCCTGGAACCCCGCAGAGACCTTCGCGGTACTCTCCCTCTCCATGGTCCTCCTCGTATATCCTTTATTGTTCTCGAGATCTATCGCATAATAACGCATGAAGTCTATGGCCTCATCAACCTCCCCAACGGACTCGTATCTGGACTTGCCGTTTTCGTAGCTGAGTATGGCAGAGAGAAGGAACTTATTCCTTGAGAATATTTCCGCTGCTTTCCTGAACAGTGTGGACCTCTCCTTATAATCGACTTTCTTCCATGTCCAAAATGCGGCCTTCGCGGTTTCTATTGCCTTCCTTGCCTCGCCCCTGCCACCTTTTTGGAAGTAACCTATAATGGCGCCATCTATCGGAGATAGCTCTTTTATCTTGTCCTGGGTCTCCACTGGTTTGCCTTCTATGTAAATGGGATGCGTCTTTCCAAAAAGGTGTTTCGCCTCCACTACGGCTGCGTCGAAAAGGGCATCGAAATCTTCCTCCTTCCCGGCCTCCACAAAGCGTCTGTACGTATACTCATTCTTAAACTCGGACCTGACCAAATAAACACCGGAGATGATGAATACGATGAATACAGTGAATACAAAACGCACTTAAGGAATAATAAAGTAGATGTTGCACATTTTGAAGTGCCTATACCATAACGGAAGATATGCTTTTTAAAGCCTAATGCATAAATACCATAGAATATAACTGAGTTATAGCTATCCTTAGGAATGTTTATGGCAGACGAAAATCTGAAGGCCGTGCTTGAACAGCAGAGCGGCGAGTACAAGGACATGTATGGCTTTAGTGACGACATTGAATACGAGTTCAAGACTGATAAGGGGCTCTCTGAAAAAATAGTCAAGCAGATTTCAAATTTCAAGAAAGAGCCGGAGTGGATGACGGAAAAAAGGGTCACTGGCTATAGGGTGTTTGAAAAGAAGCCTATGCCGACCTGGGGAGGGGATCTCAGCCACATAGACTTCAACGATGTTTATTACTACCTTAAGCCAAAGGGCAAGAAGGAGGACTCTTGGGACAAGGTCCCAGAAGAGATAAAGAGGACGTTCGACAAGCTCGGGATACCGGAGGCTGAAAGAAAGTTTTTCTCCGGCGCCGAGATTCAATACGATTCCGAGGTTGTTTACGGGCATGTCAAAAAGGAGCTGGAAAAGGACGGCGTAATATTCACGGACATGGATACGGCAATAAAGAAATACCCGGAGTTAGTGAAGAAGTACTTCGGCACAGTAATTCCGCCCACGGACAACAAGTTCGCTGCACTGAACACCGCAGTCTTTAGCGGGGGTAGCTTCATCTACGTGCCGAAGGGCGTGAAGGTTGCGATGCCACTGCAGGCATATTTCAGGATCAACGCGGAGAAGGCGGGCCAGTTTGAAAGGACGCTTATAGTCGCAGATGAGGGTGCTGATGTCACATACATCGAGGGTTGCACCGCCCCGATCTACATGAGCTCTTCGCTACACGCGGCGGTCGTTGAGCTGGTCGCGCACAAGGACGCGCACATCAGATACGTAACAATACAGAACTGGTCAAAAAATGTCTATAATCTTGTGACACAGCGTGCTTATGCATACGAAAATGCACGCGTGGAATGGATTGACGGGAACATCGGTAGCAGACTCAACATGAAATACCCTAGCGTGTATCTCAAAGGAGAGGGCGCGCAGGGCGAAGTGCTTTCGATTGCTATTGCGGGCGAAGGGCAGGTTCAAGACTCTGGTGGCAAAATCTATCACCTTGCATCAAACACCTCCTCTAAAATAATATCGAAGAGTGTGTCAAAAGGATCGGGGGTGGCTTCCTATAGGGGGCTTCTCCATATTGCAAAAGACGCAGCCAATGTAAAGTCAAATGTAAAGTGCGATGCCCTTCTTCTTGACGAGAATGCAAAAACAAATACATACCCATACATGCAGGTGCATAGGGAGGACGCAACCATAACGCATGAAGCCACGGTTGGAAAGATTGGAGAGGAACAGCTGTTCTATCTGATGTCCAGAGGGCTTAGTGAAGATGACGCTACAGCAACAATAGTTTTGGGATTCATAGAGGATCTTGCCAAAGTTCTGCCGATGGAGTATTCTCTAGAGCTAAAAAGACTAATAAAACTCGATACTTCCGGAGGAGTAGGTTAATAGGGGAGCTGATTGGAGCAATATCGATCGTTCAATGCTGAGGCACTAGAGCTATCGAAGAGTCTGCCAGAGGAACAGAGCGAACTCTACAAAAAATACTATATTCCAATGCCTTTCGAGGAATTTGTTGAAAAGATTGATCAAAAGGACGGGAGGGACGAGGAAAAATTGCTAGCGGACTATTCTAAGATTGTATCTGAAAACCTTGGAATAAAATTCGACTACGTCGTCGGTAGTACCAGAAACATATCAAACGGTAGAAACGACTTCGTAAAAATCGTAGAAATTGGTGATTTGACAGAAGAGCACCTGAGAGGGAAAATGTTCAAGAACACTGACGACAAAGCCGTGGCCTTCGTGCACGCATATTCAAGAAAAATAATATTTATTGATGTGCCGGATGGCAAAGATGTCGACCTTAATATTCTTTTTGCAAATACTGATACGCCATTGGTATCTCAGGTGTTGATAAAAACAGGGAGGGAATCGACACTCAACCTTTTCGAATGGTTCGGATCTAAAGCGGGGTCGGCTTCGCTATCGGCGGTGATGCACGAGATAAAAATAGGAAGCTATGGAAAGGCTGAGATCAACCTTGTTCATAATGAAGACGCCAACACCCAAGTATTAGGATTTTCAAAGGGTAGTGTAGCCGACAATGGCCATCTCAAAATAAATTATGTTTATAACGGAGGCGTGAATTCCAGGATAAAGAACGAGATACGCACCGAAGGATATGGCGCGAAGAGCAATGTAATAGAAATAGTGATGGGGTCTGGTGATCAGAAATTCGATCTTAGCACCAGAATTACGAATGTTGGAAAGGACACGATATCTGATCTTGAGTCAAAGGCTGTTCTCACGGATAAAACGGTGTGCCTGCTTAAGGGGTTTGCAAAGATAGAGGATACTGCTAGCGGATCTAGGTCTTTCGTGAATGAGCGCGGCATCCTGCTTGATAAAAGGGCTTACATAAGCTCGATTCCTGGAATGTCAATAGACAACAGCAATGTAAAAGCCACACACTCATCTGCAACCGCCCCGGTCGATGAGGAATTGCTGTTTTATCTTATGGCCAGGGGAATTGATGCCAAGAGCGCACAAAAACTGCTTGTTTCTGGATTCTTCTCGAACAGCATAGCGAAAATTGGGAGCGCATTGGTCAAAAGCGCGATCGTATCATTGATGAATGAAAAGATCAATACAAAGCGCTTTGGGGACATTCCAAAAATAGACATAAGCAGTATATGGTTTGACCCTAAGGCTATCGCCGCGCAAGGAATGTTTGAAGGACACCATAAATATAGGGACGGATAAAGTGAGTTTTGCATGAGAACAGAATATGAAAATATGGTTAGGGAATTCCTACCTGCCCTTAGGGCAAGCGCGGCGAGGAAAATGCAGCGCGAATACAATCTAAACCAGGTGAAAATTGCAAGCCTCCTCGGCACAACACAGGCCGCAGTGAGCAAGTATTTAAGTAGAAGCTATTCGCCGGGGGTCAAAAAAATCGAAAAAACGCTGGACGATGCGGAGGTTTCTGAATTCATAAAAGCAATGATGGCGAAGAAGGGATATGAGGCGCAGCGCACAGTATGCAAAATGTGTGCGAGAAACCTCAGCTTCAAGTGCGGACTGATGATCAAGTGATGATATGATATTGGATATAAAAGATTTGTGCGTTTCTGCAGCGGGGAAGGAGATAGTGAAGGGAGTCAACCTGAAGATAAAGGAGGGGGAGTTCCATGTCATTATGGGACCGAACGGCTGCGGAAAGACGACTCTCGCAAAGGCAATAATGGGGCATCCCGGAGTAAAGGTGACAAAGGGGGATATCGTTGTCGACAAGCAGAGTATACTGGGACTTTCTCCTGATAAGCGCGCAAGACTCGGACTGTTCTTGCAGTTCCAGAACCCTGTTGAGATTGAGGGTGTCGGGTTCGTTAACTTCCTCAGGGCCGCAAAAGAATCTCAAACGAACAACACAGCTGACATAAAGGAGTTCATGGGAGAAATCCGTGGCTATACGGAAAAATTGGCAATAACAAACGGGATAATTGGACGTTCACTCAATCATGGCTTCTCCGGAGGGGAAAAGAAAAAGGCGGAGGTGCTTCAGATGGCGATACTTAAGCCAAAGCTTGCTGTGCTTGATGAACCAGATTCGGGACTGGACATAGATGCGGTGAAAGCCGTAGCAAAAAACATAAACGAGATTGCAAAAAAGGAAAAAATGGGCCTACTGGTGATAACGCACTATAACAGAATACTCAGCTATATGGATCCGCAGTTCATACATGTGATGGTTGACGGGAAGATAGTGGCGGACGGAGGGAAAGAACTCGTACATAAGCTGGAAAAGGACGGTTACGATTCTTTTGTAAAGGCGCAAAACGACAAGAAATGAGTGTCATGGCACTAGATGTTGAAAAAATAAGAAAGGACTTTCCAATCCTCGACATAAAAATGAATGGAAAGCCGCTTGTTTACCTTGACAGCGCAGCAACTTCACAAAAACCAAAAAAGGTGATAGCTGCAATATCAAAATTTTACAAAAGATATAACGCGAATATTCATCGTGGGGTCTATCAGATTTCGGTGAAAGCTACAGAAGAATATGAGAAGTCGAAGAAAAAGGTTGCCTCCTTCATAAATTCTGAATCGTTTGAAGAGATCGTATATACAAGAAACACGACCGAGTCGATAAACGTGGTTGCACTTGGCTGGGGCGAACAGAACATACGAAAGGGCGATCATATATTGATATCCGAGATGGAGCACCATAGCAACATCATACCTTGGCAGATTCTCGCAAAAAAGAAGGGGGCAGTGTTAGACTACATAAAGGTGGATAGGAAGACGGCGCATTTGGATGAAGCAAGCATTGAAGATCAATTGGCAAAATCGCCCAAGCTTGTTTCGATTGCGCAGTGCTCCAATGTTCTTGGAACAATAAATGATGTTAAGAGGATAGCCGGGCAGGCGCACAAAATGGGCGCGCTCGTTCTTGCTGACGCGGCGCAATCGGTGCCGCACATGCCTGTGGACGTCAGGGACCTGGATGTTGACTTCTTTGCATTTTCTGGGCATAAAATGCTGGGGCCGACGGGAATAGGGGTATTGTATGCGAAAAGGATACTGCTCGAGCAGATGCCGCCAGTATTTGGAGGGGGGGACATGATTAGGAGTGTTGATTTTCTGGATTTTACTCCCAATGAGCTTCCGTGGAAGTTTGAGGCGGGAACAAGTAACATAGAGGGAGGTATCGGCCTAGGTGTTGCGATAGATTACCTTAAGAAATATAGGATGGCAGACATAAGGAAACATGAAACCGAGATCACAAAATATGCCTTGGAGCGGCTTGGTAATGCGAACATTAACGTTTTTGGCCCGGATATAAAAGACACGGACTCCAGAACCGGGGTGATATCTTTTGAGGTTCCTGGCGTGCATCCCCACGATGTAGCAGCAATCTTGGACAGCGAAGGAGTTGCAATAAGGGCGGGGCATCATTGCGCAATGCCGTTGGTCGTCAACGTGCTTGGTAAAACGGCCGTATCGAGAATGAGCTTCTACTTATACAACAATCAAAACGATATTGATGTTGCGATCGGCGCGCTGGATAAGGTAAGGGATAAATTCAGGCACAGTAGAGGATAGATTTTAGGTGAATATTTTGGGAATGGATATTTATGCCGAGGAGATTATATCGCACTACGAGCACCCACACAACAAGGGAAGGCTGGATAGCTCGAGCGCAAGCTTCCATGAACTCAACCCCCTCTGCGGGGATGAAATCACAATCTACCTGAAGATCGAGAAGGGCGCTGTAGCAGATGTAAAGTTTGATGGAGAGGGATGCGCGATAAGTATCGGCAGTGCCAGCATGCTCACAGATGAGCTGAAGGGGATGAAGATATCCGATATAGAGAAAATGGGAGTCAAGAACGTAGTGGAGCTGCTTGGCATAGACCCGGGGCCCGCGAGGTTGAAGTGCGCCACGCTATCCCTGAAGGCCACGCAAAAAGCACTACAGACATACCAGAAGGATGCTAAGAAGTAGACTAGCCGGTGCCGATTACAGTAATCTTGTCTCCTGGCGCTATTGCCTGGTTTGGAGATGTCTCCAATACGGAGATTCCCACATGGCATATGTTCTGCACCGAATACGGGGTTGCATTGGCTTCGTAAATAACCGTGCCATTCTGTGATATCCATACCTGCTTCAGCGGAATCTCTGTATTTTCCATCCAGAAGCAGTAATCAGAAGTGTTCTGGAACTGAAATAGCATGCCAAGGCAGGGAGAATGCGCAGCGCAATCGCCCAAAGAGGTCTGGTTCATGTAGCCTAGCTCCTGCTGGTAAAGATTCTGTGCTATGTAAACATAGTACATTGATGTGGTGTTGCCATGCGTTATCGCTATCCTGGTAACGTTAAATGTCTTGTCCAGGGGGCTCACCGCTGGTGCCTGTCCTATGCGAAAGTACAATGCTACGAACAGAATGGCCAGGGCTATTGCAACTACTATAAAGTATTTATCCCTGCTATCGTTCTTCATCTTTCCACAAAATAGCCCCAACCGGATTCGAACCGGTGTAAACGGGTCCAAAGCCCGCTATCCTTGGCCACTAGATGATGGGGCTATAAGAAGCTTATTATTTGTTGTTTTGAATCATTATTAAAGTTTTCATTATGCGATCCGCAGATATCATAACTTTGATAAGGACGCTTCTGGTTTTCCCGATAGCGTATGCTATATTGGTGAAATATAATCCATGGATAACGATCCTGCTTATAATCATCATGTTCGTGATGGACGCGCTTGATGGATATGCGGCTTTGTATGAGGCAAGCAAAGGTAGACTAGACATCTTGACATATTTCAAAGGGAGCTTGGGAGATGCTGATGCAAAGGAAATGGTGGGTCGTTACAAAAAGGGATACAAAAGCTCAATATACGGTCCAAGAATCGATATTGCCGGGGACAGAGTAACGGAGTATGTCTTTTGGATAGTCTTTGTATATGTCAACATTGTCCCGTTGTTCGTTTTGTTCCTGATAGTGTTACGCCATTCATTTGTTGACGCCATAATGGGGGCGAAGGGGACATCGTCCAAAACAAAGAGCGCATTTGCCCGCATAGTATATTCATCGCCACTAGGCAGGGGAGGTATTGCCGTAGTAAAAGTAGTTACTTTTTCATATCTTGTCCTGGTCTATGCTTCAGGTTATCCAATTATTGTAGGATATGTGCTTGTTACCATTCTTGTAGGTTATATACTCCTGCGCGGAATATCCGAGCTTTATGAAAATTTGGTAGCGTAATTCATGCAGGGCTTCTTGCAATCGATCTCGGCTGCGAATTCTGACGCGGTCTTTCCGTTTTCAGTCTTTCGGTGAAGTTCGTGCAATTCGCATCCTCACCGAATTTCCTAAGCAAATCTGGTATCGAACCGTCGTACAATCTTGAACCTTTCTTGTCGACTCCAATAAACCTGATCTCCGGAGTGCCTGCTTCAAGCAGCGTACTGAATGTTGCCCTAAGGTTTGTAAGGAATGGTATTGCTTCCTTGCCCGCGAAGAATTCCGGAACGACGCCCACAAAGATCTTGTAATCCCTTCCGTTGTAGCCGCCCTCTTCATTAGAACAAGCAATAGCAAATGCTTCCGGGCTATGGCCCTCTCTGAACCAGCTTTCCATTGGGAAGCCCCCTTGCACTTTTCCATCGAATGTTCCAAGAGCGGCTCCATCGAGCCTGAGGAGTTTTCCGCTCGTGTCAATCCTGACACCGAGATCCGCGTATCTAATGGCTGTCCTTATAACCGGCTCTGCGTCGGACTCGCTTTGCATCGTTTCGACTGTTGGAGTGTATGGTTTTCCTAATCTCGGTTCCGAATTTGTCAATGGCCTGAGGTCCATGTCCTTCTGGCTCGGATATGTCTCAAAAGGAGAGGGTAGGGCGAGTATTTGGCCAACGTTTATCGAACCGTGTACTTTTCCGCCCACATCAACAACAATAATGAGCATGTCTGGGTGCGTCCAGGCCTTCCAATTGCCCCAGCAAGGGAACGGACAACCCGGATAAAGCTGTGGTTTGTCATGGCCTGCATCCTGATATATCTCTATCATTGCACCATTTCCAAAATCACGACACCTGTTTCCTCTGTCATAAGCTCGCATGAGCCCGCGCTCCTCCGCGTGGTTCACGTTATACTCCCAGCCCTCCCTGTTTGTTGCAGGGAACCATTCTTCATTTACCCAGTAGTTGACTCCCACCCTGCTCCTGAAGCTCTGGGCGTGTTTCTCCCTGTGTGTCAGAGTCATCTGTATACCCTTGGCCAGTTCTTCGGCAGATATATCTTCTATTTTCATATGACTCCGAACCCATCCCTGCCAAACCATTAATCCATCCTGATATTTATGGTTTTTGATAATGATAATTTTGCGGCGGGAGAAGGGCATCTTTAAATAGCTTTATTTTAGAATTAGATAGAATAAGTGATTGGATGATAACAGGATTCACAATATCTAACATACAGGGAAAAATTGAGGCTGGGGAGCTGGCAAAGCAGAGGTTTCCGAAGCTCAACATCAGTCTTGACGCAGTGAATGCAGAGAGCACGAAGATCAGGGTGGACTACACATTTATAGCGGACTATTTCGACAGCGATGCAAAGGATGCGAAGAGCGTAGGCCAGCTAAAGCTTGGCGGCCTGGTGGAGCTCTCAGAGTCCAAGGAAAATACAGCAAGCATAATGAAGAGATGGCAGGAGAAAAAGACCTTGCCAATCGAAGTGGCTGAAGAGATAATCAACGGATTGAACTTCAGGTGCAGCGCTACCGGGACTCTGGTCGCATATGCTCTTGGTCTTATACCTCCTCTTGTAATAAGCACCACCAAGATACAGGAAGGGAAGTGAATTATCTTCTTTTCGGCTCGGCGGTGGTCTGGTTTGTTTCATCCATAGTTTTTACCAGGAAAATCTTGAACCAGTCCGTTAAGGGCTGCTTTAACTCATTTGATGCATGGAGGCCGCGGAGCAGGTTTGTCACGTTAAATTTGGCCCTTTTGTCGATTTCTGCGGCGTGCTGGCCGTAAATGACCTTCTCCCTTTCGGTCATAAGGTCCTGCGGGGCCTTTCCAGCCAATATTTTTCCCCATATGGTTTCTTTGAATGCTCCTGATACATCTATGTTTATCCGTATTGCCTCTTCCTTTTCTTTTGATGGCATGGAATTAATAGTCCTGTACTTCTCTATTATTTAAGATTTTCCATGCCTTTGTAAATTCCAATATTTTGGGTGTGGCGTTGAGATTGGTAAGGCATTTAAGCTTGCTAAAACAAAAACAATCATGGCTGTTTCTGAGACGGTGAAAAGCATAGAAGGCATAATACTTGACGTAGATTACCTAGGCGCCGGTGACGAGGTTTTCATAAGGCTGTTCATAAAAGGTGCCGACAGGAAGGCTTATGAGGTTCTTGATACGGGATTCAAACCGTACTTTTACTTCGTCCCCAACAGGCATATGAACGATGAGGAGATTCTTGGAATACGTGCACAAGACAATATGACTTTCATAAAAGCGACCGAATTGGTAAGGGAAGACAGGCAAATTCTTGGAAAACCCGTGAACGCGGTCAAGGTTTTCGTGAAAAGCCCGTCCAACGTTCCAAAATTGGCTGGGGCAATGCTCAGGTACGGCGAATGCTATGAGTATGATATTCCTTTCGCAAAAAGATACGTGCTTGACACTGGTCTTTTCCCAATGATGCCGTATGAAATAAAGATTATGGAAAAGAACGGGAAATTTGAACTGAAGTCCATAAAGAAGATGGACAAGAAGTTGGACATACAACCAAACCTGATCTGTTTTGACATTGAGGTTTATAACCCGCTTGCCGCGCCGAGGATCGATGTGGATCCGGTGATAATGATAAGTTATATTTTGTCTTCGGACGGGAAAACAAAGAGCGGAGTGCTTACATTCAAAAAGATAGACAAGCCTTATGTGGAGATTGTGAAGGACGAGGCCGCGTTGCTCAGGCGTTTTATCGAAATAATAAAAGAAAATGAAATAGATATAATAACAGGATACAACTCCGCGAATTTCGACATAAAATACATGCTGGAACGCGCAAGGAGATTGAAGATTGATTTTGACATAAGCAGGTTCGATGGCTATACCAAGTTGGAGCGCCATGGACTGGTGGAAAGGGTCAAGTGTTCCGGAAGGGTCCACATAGACATGTATTTGGTTGTCAAATTTATCGCAATTGTAGGGGCGGCGGAGCACATGCTGAAGCTTAACAGTTACACACTGAAAAATGTTTACGAGGCAATCAGCAAGAACAAAAAGGTCACTGTAGAAAAGAAGGAGATTTGGAAGCTATGGGATGGAAGCAGGGAAGAGCTGGAGTCTCTCGCCGAGTATAACCTGAACGACTCCGAAGCCCTTCTGGAAGTATACAGCACGTTCATACCGATAATGATAGAGCTTTCAAGGACAACGGGAGACATGCCTACCGACGTTGCCGTCTCCACTTCTGGCCAACTAGTGGAATTTACCCTGATGCGCTACTCCCATAACTTCAACGAGCTTATTCCAAATAAACCAAACGATGAAGAAATAGCTCGCAGGGTAACGAATCCGATCGAGGGGGCGTACGTAAAAACCCCCGACCCCGGAATATACGATAATCTTGCGGTGTTTGACTTTCGGGGGCTGTACCCGTCGATAATAATATCGCATAACATAGATCCATCTGCGCTATGCACAGACTGCACAAACTATTACCTCTCGCCCACCGGCGCTAAGTTTGACAAGGACAGGAAATCGATAATCCCAAGCATACTCAAATTGCTCATAGAGCAGAGGACAGATGTAAAGAGGGCTTACAAGAAGAATCCCAACAACATCGAGCTCGGAGCCAGGTCGCAGGCTTTGAAAATAGTGTCAAATTCCTTTTATGGATATCTCGGGTATGCGAGATCGCGCTGGTATTCCAGGGATTGCGCTGGGAGCGTCACCGCGTATGGGCGCCAGTATATCAAGGAGACCATAGCAGCGGCGGAGGAAAAGGGTTTCCAGGTGATTTACAGCGATACTGATTCGATAGTCATGCTGCTCGGCAGCCAGAAGAAGGAGGATACCCTTGCGTTCATGAAGGGAGTAAACTCAGGGCTGCCGGAATTGATGGAGCTCGAGCTCGAGGACTTCTATACAAGAGGAGTGTTTGTGGGCAAGAAGACGGATAAGGAATCCAGGGGGGCGAAGAAGAAATATGCGCTGATAGCGGAATCCGGCCGCATAAAGATACGTGGATTCGAGCTTGTTAGAAGGGACTGGTCGTGGGTTGCCCGCGAAACGCAGAGGCAGGTCCTTGAGGCGATATTGAAAGAGGGGAGCAAAGAGAAAGCAGCGGAGATTGTGAAGGAGGTGGTAAGGCGCCTGAAGGAAGGCAAGTATCCGATAAAGGATCTCGTGATTAACACGCAATTGAGGAAGGGGATTGATTCCTACGATTCTAAGTCTCCGGAGCTCGGTGCTGCAAAGAAGGCGGTGCAGAAAGGACTGAAGACACGCGATGAAGTTGAGCACGCAGTGATAGGATATGTCATAACAAAGCATGGCAATTCAATTTCTGAAAAGGCGGAGCTGCAGGAATTCGCGGTGGATTACGACCCCGACTATTATATAAACCACCAGGTGCTTCCCGCCACAATGAAAATATTAAAAGAGTTAGACTTTCAAGAAGATGAACTCAGGGGAGCTGGAAAACAGAATAAATTGTGATTTTTTGGACACTGAAGGGATAAACCTGGCAAAAGAAGTGGGGATGGCGTCGTACAAGGCACTCCATTATGCAAAAACACTGGTGAAACCAGGAGCGAAGCTCCTGGATGTCGCAGAAAAAGCCGAGAAGTATGCAAAAGAGAACGGATTTGGATGCGCTTTTCCCATAAATCTTTCAATAAACCAGCAGGCGGCGCACTATTCGCCCGCTGTCGGAGATGAGGCAGTATTTACCGATAGAGATGTGGTAAAGGTTGACTTCGGACTTGCCAAAGAAGGTATCCTGGGGGACTGTGCACTCACCGTTGACCTTTCTGGAAGGTACCAGTCCCTGGTGGAGGCTACGGAGGAGGCACTCAAAGATGCAATAAGCGTGGTGCACGCCGGAGTAAAAGTAACAACCGTAGGTGCCGCAATAGAAAAAGCGATAACAAAACGTGGATTTTCACCTGTGAGGAATCTTGGTGGGCACGGGGTAGACAAACATGACCTCCATTCACACCCATTTATACCAAACTACGACAATGGGGATGAAGATGAGCTTGAAGAAAATACAGTAGTTGCAATAGAGCCGTTTGCCACTACGGATCAAACCGGAATGATAAAGGAAAGCGATGTATGCGAAATCTATGAGTTTGCCGGCGAGGCCCCGGTGAGACTGCCAAATGGAAGGACAGTGTTGAAGATAGTCATGGAGAAATACCGATACGAGCCTTTTGCCGCGCGTTGGTTGATGGGCGATGTCAAGGATAAGTTCGTGCTCTACTCTGGAATCGGCGAGCTTTTGCGCTCTGGAGCGTTGGTTGCACACCCCACGCTAACAACCGTTGGAAAAGGAATAGTCAGCCAGGCGGAGGCGCAAGTTCTTGTGACAAGGGAAGGGTGCGAAATCCTAACAAAGTGAAATTTTATATATCTAAACGGTTAACACTCTTCCCAGTTGGTGATTTCCATGGCTGCTTCTAAAATTGTTGATTCTGATTCTCCCAAAGAGGCTGCGATGATAAGACCACGCGTAGATGCGGCCGAGAAACTCATTGGCGTTAGGCAGGAGGCGCTTAACGGCCAGGCATTCGTTATGCTTGTCGATTATATGGGAAATGATGATGCGGTGGTGCAGGCTGCACGGGTTTCTTATGGGAAAGGCACAAAAACGGCAAGGGATGATGCCGGCCTTATTAGATATCTAATGCGCCATAGGCATACAACACCATTTGAAATGGTGGAGTTCAAGTTTGCAATGCAGATCCCCATTTTCGTTGCAAGGCAATGGATAAGGCATAGGACCGCAAATGTGAACGAATACTCCTTGAGATACTCGGAGGCGAAGGACATAGCATACATACCGGAGCCGCGTGCGGTCGCACCACAGTCAAAATCAAACAGGCAGGGACGGGAAGGGCAGCTTCCTCCGGAGGTTGTTGGGGCATTTACAAATGATGTGAGGGAGCACTCCAAGCGCTCGTATGAACTTTACAAGAAATATCTTGACGCCGGAGTTGCAAGAGAGCTTGCAAGGATAGTGTTGCCTGTCAACTTTTCCACAGAGTGGTACTGGAAAATCGATCTGCACAACCTTTTCCACTTCCTGGGCCTCAGGCTTGATGCGCACGCCCAGTACGAGATACGTGAGATCGCCGGCGCCATAGCAAAAATAGTCAAGGCGGTAGTGCCTGTGTGTTATCAGGCATTCGAGGACTTCACTCTTAACGCCATATCCCTGTCAAAGAAGGAGGAGGGGGCGCTAACGGCGATAATGGGTGGCGCAACCATAGAAGAGGCGTGCGCAAGCGCAGGTTTGCAACTGACAAGGGCCGATGGGAAAGAGATAAAGACAGGGGAAGGGCCTGAATTTCTTGATAAACTTTCGAAAATAAGGGCTGCTGCCATGTTGCGCGATGTGTCAATGGTGTAGTCTAAGAATCTATTAGTGGAATAGACCAAATAAATAAATATTTTGTTTCCCAATATCCTTCAGGTGAAATGAAATGACCATAGAAAGAAAGCTGCTATCACCTGCAGAGCTCAATGAGCTTCATAGGATTCTGCGCACGTCTGATAGGCAGCGAAATGAAAACGAAGAAAGGCGCATGCTTTTCCCCATGGGAGAGCGTGGTCAACCTGCTTCCCATCATGCTTATGCTTTTTCTAATAATCAGTTAGTCGCATTTACTGTATGAGCACTTCGGGCACGTAAAGCACCCGCTTGCAGCTATCATCGTTGTTCCGCAGTCCGGGCACTTCTCAGATGAACCTGGAAGCAGGGAATAGGTCTGTGCTCCCAGCTTGACCGTGGCCATGCTTATTGTCTGCGGCTCGGACTCTGCGTTGGCGTGCTTGTTCTTGATGCTGTCCAGGCTTCTTTGCGCGCTTTCGCTGTTCACTGCCTGCAGTACCTGCACGCTCTTTGAAGCGTCCCTGTACACCGTTATGCCCTTGCAGCCCAGGTCCCATGCCAACGTGTATGCCTTCTCTATGTCCTGCGGTGTGGCCCAGTTCGGGAAATTGATTGTCTTTGAAACGCCATTGTCTGTGTACTTCTGGAACGCGGCCTGCATCTTGACGTGCCATTCGGGAGCTACATCAAAAGCGGTGACGAAAAGCTTCCTGATGTTCTCAGGCACTTCCTGGACATCCTGGATTGAAACCTTGTTGGCCAGCTTCTCCATGAGCTCTTCTGAGTAGAATCCCTTTTCAAGGGCATATCCCTCGAACTCGTTGTTCACTTCTATTAAGTTTGACCCTATGGTATCCCTCACGTTTCTTAGATAGACCACCGAGAATATCGGTTCGATCCCTTGCGAGCAGCCTCCCGATATTATGCTTATGGTCCCTGTCGGGGCGATTGTGGTAACGGTTGAGTTCCTTAACGGTTTGTTTCCAAGCCTTGCCCAGATGCTGTTCTGGAACTCCGGGAACGGTCCGCGCTCCACGGCAAGCTCCTCGCTCATCTTCCTTGCGTGTCCTGTTATGAAGGACATCGCCTGCTCGGCAAGCATCAATGCCTCGTTGCTGTCATACCTTATTCCGAGTTTTATCAGCAGGTCTGCCCAGCCCATGACCCCAAGGCCTATCCTTCTTATCGCCTTTGTCATCTCGTCTATCTGCGGCAACGGATAGTGGTTCGCATCTACAACATCATCAAGGAACCTTGTTCCAAGCCTCGTGACCCTCTTGAGCTCTTCCCAGTCAATCTCATAGTGGTGGTCTGTCTTCTTTACCATGTTGGCAAGGTTGATTGAGCCGAGGTTGCACGAATCGTAGGGATACAGCGGCTGCTCTCCGCACGGGTTTGTGGATTCTATCGGCCCCCTGCTGGGCACCGGATTTGAATAGCTTGCGTTTATCCTGTCAAGGAACACCAGACCAGGATCTCCCGTTTTCCATGCCATCGTGACTATCAGGTTCCACACCGCCTTTGCATTAAGCTTGCCGACAACATTGCCTTTCCTAGGGCTTATCAGTGGGTAATCCTTGTTGGCCTTAAGCGCATTCATGTAAGCGTCTGTTATTGCAACCGATATGTTGAAGTTCCTCAGCGTGCCCTCATTCTCTTTCAAAACTATGAAATTAAGGACATCTGGATGGTCTATTTTCAGTATGCCCATGTTTGCGCCGCGCCTCTTTCCTCCCTGTTTGATTTCCTCGGTTGCAGCGTCAAATATTTTCATGAATGATACCGGACCCGATGCTACTCCGCTGGTTGTGCTCACATAATCGTTTGCCGGCCTCAATCTTGAGAATGCGAACCCTGTTCCCCCTCCTGTCTTATGCACCATGGCCTGGTACTTGAGCGCATCGAATATCTCCGGTATCGAATCCCCAACGGGGAGCACGAAGCAGGCACTCAGCTGCCCGTCCTTTGTTCCGGCGTTCATGAGCGTTGGCGAGTTCGGCATGAATTTGAAGCTTGCCATCGCATCGTAGAACTCCTTTTCAATTTTTTGAATCTGATCCGGGCTCTTGTTGTAGTTTCTTTCCGAGGCCGCAATGGCTTTTGACACCCTCTCAAAGAGCTGCTTTGGGGTTTCTGTGGTCTTTCCGTTCTCATCCTTGAGTAAATATCTTGCAGCCATTACTATGAGCGTATTTATAGGCACCTTGAGCTCATCGGAGGGGATTCCAAGGGACTTTCGGAATTTTCTTAGCTCGGCGTGCTTGTGCCTGTACAGGATATAGGATCTTGCAACAGTTGGATCTGATTTCATCAGAACCATTTCTACTACGTCCTGGATCTGTTCTACGCTCAATTCCTCCTTTCCGAGCTTCTGGAGCTCGTCGAGCACCTGCATGGAAACCTGTCTAGCGCTCTCGCTGTTTTCCTCGTGCTCCTTCATATGGTATATGCTTGCGTATGCCTTAGAGAGAGCAACCGTTATTTTGTCGCTATCGAACGAGACCTTGTCTCCGTCTCTTTTTACCACAAATTTAGGGTTAGAAATTGACTCTATGGTTCCACCAAAAACATTTTTCCCGCGAATGGACGTACACTACTAAGAATTAAGATTTAAATATTATATGAAAACTTTGATTGTACTACGTCTCAATCTTGTATACTAAAATATACGAATGTGCCATTTCTGGCCGGAATCTACGACGTTATCAGTACTGCTTCTTTTCTACAGAATCACAGTCTTCGTCGAAGTCCCTCTGCAGCTCCTTCCATGCTTTCTTGTATTCGTCATGATAGCTCTTGTCCACGTTGAAGAAAAGCCATTGGGAGAATGCCGAGTCCGAAATATTGGTTGTTGATACCTCCACTATGTCGAACGGATTAATAAGCCTCCACTTGCTGGTCACTGCCTCCGCAAATTCCTTCCTTATTTCAGAATTGCTGAAGGCGACGGGTTCTTTAGATGTGAGCGCCCTGTAGGTCTGCCAAGAGTGCCCGGATGCGAAGGAGGCGATGATTATGGCCTTCAACATCACACCCTGATCTTCCCTGGCTAATTGCGGTGTTGACTTCTTCGCCGCAGCGGCTTTCTTTATCCTTGTAGAAAGCATGTCGTATTTGGTCAGATTATACTTTATTGGCATTTGATCTATCCTGGTCTCCCCGGTGATGATCAATGCTGTAGGGGAATTACTTTCGATAATGTAATTA
>DAIDAE010000050.1:0-235 GCA_027310755.1 Candidatus Micrarchaeaceae archaeon
ACTCTAAAGATGCAGAAGTAACCTTGCATAGTGGGAATACACTCGAACTGCTTAAACAGATACCAGATAGCTCAGCACAGCTTATAGTCACGTCACCACCTTACAACATAGGCAAAGAGTATGAGGAGAGGGAAGAAATTGAAAAGTATCTCAAAGATCAAGAAGAAGTGATCAAAGAGTGCATTAGAATACTTGCTCCAAGCGGTAGTATCTGCTGGGAAGTCGGCAATTACAT
>DAIDAE010000050.1:245-1559 GCA_027310755.1 Candidatus Micrarchaeaceae archaeon
CTATTCTACCCGATATTCAAGAAATATGGATTACATCTCAGGAATAGGATTGTTTGGACATTTGGGCACGGACTCCATTGTGCAAAGCGATTTTCTGGGAGACACGAGTCTATATTGTGGTTCACTAAGAACAATGATTACTACTTCAACCTTGATCCGATACGAGTGCCACAGAAATATCCACAGAAGAAATATTACAAAGGAGCAAAGATAGGGCAACTGTCGGGCAATCCGCTTGGTAAGAACCCGTCTGACGTTTGGGAGATACCTAATGTCAAGTTCAACCACCCAGAAAAGACAGAGCACCCGTGCCAATTTCCAATAGAGTTAGTTGAACGATTGGTGCTTTCTATGACAAAAGAAGGCGATCTCGTTGTGGATCCATTTATCGGAGTTGGATCTACTGCAATTGCTTCTGCTCGTAATGGTAGAAGATGTGCTGGTGCTGACACTACGGAAAAATACCTGACTATTGCAAAAGAGAGATTAAAGAAGTTAGAGGAGGGAGAACTGCGAATCAGAGAGATTGGAACGCCTATTTACGATCCTAACAAAAAAGCCGTAGAGCAATCAGAATTACTTTAGTCCTAATTCCTCATATATCCTTTCATCTATGTTTTTGTGTTGGCTTATGCCCAAGATAAGTATCGGTATATCAACGTTGGAAACCCCTCTCTTCTTTAGAATATTGACTATGTGTGTAAATGATCCGACACCTGTGGACATTTCGACTTGAAGAGGCTTAGACGCAACTACTTCTATACCAACCTTGTAATCCTTGTTCTTTGCAAATATCGGCATTTTACCGAATATATCCCAACCGAGAAAGGCATACTTGCCAAACTGAACTTCCAATCCTACGTTATTCTTAACGCCATCAGCTTCTATGAAACTCTGGCTATCATCCAAAGCGATTTTGGGTTTTTTCCATCCTTTCTTGTAGAGACCATTATCGAGTATAGCTTTGTTAAGGGCAATAGGAGAGAATAGCTTAGTTCCTTTCATAGTCTTTTCCTTGCTTATTTTGGTTCGCATTTTCGCTGAGTTTACTGCCCTTATAGCATTAACGATCTCGGTAAGCTCTTTCTTATGGTGCGATCTGATCGCTTCCAAGCCATTATTGAAAGAATATACCTCTACGACTTCCATGCGAGATACTTACTGCTAAACCTTAAAAACCCACTTTTTAAACTGGATTAAGACTTTCTAAACAGATCCTGACTTCTTAAACAAAGCCCGGCGCACCGGGATCCTTATATAGCTCGTACACGAGCTTGTGCCAGTATCTGCCCGCACTCCACCAATCCGGCACCG
>DAIDAE010000051.1 GCA_027310755.1 Candidatus Micrarchaeaceae archaeon
GTATAGTATAAATCTGTTATACATAAGTTGGTGGGTTACATGGCTAAGATATTGCCTAATTGGTTGACCAGACGATATTTGCTAATGGCAAAGAACTTCAAAACGGAGTTCTTTAGTTTTGCAGATGCGGAAAAGTTCATCAAGAAGAACTTTGGTGATTCTTCCCAAATGGTAAGTCTAATTCTTTCAGAATTTAAGAAGGCAGGGTGGCTAAAAGTAGAGATAGATCCACAGGATTCAAGGAAAAGGAAATACTCGTTGATAATGATCTATAACAAAGATGCGCTTGATCAGATGGTCGCAGAAATAAAAAGTGAGAAACATGAACGAAATCGAAGTAGAAGAGATTAGTGGAGTAGGTAGGAATACAAGAGCAAGGGCAATAATGCTTTCCAATACGAGAGTAGGCGATATACCGCTCCCTATGAGAGCTATAACTGGAACTGACCTTAACCATGCTCAAAAGGTCATTAACGTAGATAGCAGTTTGACCATACCATTTCAATCAAAAATCTATGGCATAAACAGGTCTTACGGCAAACCAAAGCTCGATGTGATAGCTAAAGGTAAGAGCAGGTTTGAGGCGGAACTCATACAGATAATCGCCGAAGCAAAGAGAAAGAACGGCGTACTTACTGCGCTTTTCGCAAGCATTGATCCGACAATAGCGATAACTGACTCTCATGACGATCAACTCATAATGTTGCAAGCTGGACTCGATGCTATAAGCATCTTTGATAGCAGGCATATCGGAGTCGATGAACTTGCGGAAAGAATACGTAGAGATATAAAACTGATAAAGAACTTTGATAAAGAGAAAATAATTGTGGTTAGAACAACACTGAGGCAACCAACAGCTTTGCTTGAACGCAAACTTGACCTAATTTTCAACCACGAAGAGATAAGCGGACTTTTTGTGCAATATGGCAACCCAGATTATGCCTATGCTCAATTGGCGTTGCTTAGAAAGTATGCAAGAAAGCCAAAATGGATACACATGTTTGGTATGCCAAAGTGGTCTGCTGATAAGAAGACTTCAATGATGCACGCACTACTACCATTTGGCATAGATTCTTTCTCGATTAGACGACCAAAGCCCTTCCAGCCAGATCATATTTTGGAAGTAAAGAGAATCAACTGGAGGCTCGGTGGCTACCTTGAGTTTCCAAATGAACATAGATTGGCTTATGATGAAAATCTTGATTGCGAGGCAGATTGCCCGCCAGAGCACGGAAAACACGTCAAGGATATTCTTGATAAATACAGCCCAGAAGACAGGATTTCAGAGGCAAGAGTCCATGAAGCGTATGAAAGTCAATATGGTTTCCAACAGAGTAGAATTGC
>DAIDAE010000052.1 GCA_027310755.1 Candidatus Micrarchaeaceae archaeon
TAGCTTATTTTACATAGATACTCGACAAACCATAAAATAATGATTTTAGCAGGGTTGGGCTTCTTTGTATTGACGTCATAGCTTCAGTAGTAATTTCCGTTAGCTCCTTCTTGTTCTTTGCCAGGTGGGATTTCAATTGGTTGCTCTTCAAATAACCCCAGACATGTTCATCTGGATTAAGTTCTGGTGAATACGATGGGAGGAAGTAGATAGCAAAAGATTTCCTATTTTCATATGCATAATCACGAACTCTTTTTGCAATATGCGGTGGCGCATTATCTGCAATAACTATTATTTTCCTATTTCTATGGTGCTTTCTTATCTCGCCTAAAAATTCAATGAAGGTGAATGATGTAACTGTTCCCTTTTCTACCCTAAATACTAACCGGCCAGCTGGACTTATTGCAGAAGATACGCAAATTCCACCACGATTGCCAGTCAATCTCACTACTGGCGTTTTTCCCTTTGGTGCCCAGGTCTTGCCCATCACTGCATTTACTGCAACTCCTGCTTCATCCTGAAAATATATCATCGCCTGCCAACGTTTTGCGTGAGCAAGGATTTTCGGCCACTCATTTTTTAACCATTTCTTCGTCGCTACTGGATTTTGTTCAAGTGCCCTACGTTCTCCTTTTTGATTAGTTAGTCCTAATCTCCTTAGTAATCGCCACACATTTGAGTTATCAAGATCTTTCTTTGTTATCTTCTGGATTAGGTATTCTACACGTTTACATGTCCATAATGGCGTATCGAATCCGAATTCTGTTGCTGGAAGTTTAAGTTCTTCGAGTAATCTCATCATCTCTCTTTCAGACAGTTTCAGTTGCGGCCCTGGTGCCTTCCTGCTCTTCAATGCCTTTTTCCCATTCTTTCTATACTTTGAAAGCCAATATGAGACAGTAACTCTATTCAACCCGAAATAGTGTGCAATATCGTTGACCTTCGTACCCTCCTTCCTAAGTTCTATTGCCCTGAATCTATAATGCTCTAGAACTTCATGAGGAATCTGATATCCAGTCAACTTGTGCATGAATTATTACTGATGAGAAGATATATAAATGTAAACTAAACAG
>DAIDAE010000053.1 GCA_027310755.1 Candidatus Micrarchaeaceae archaeon
GCCATAAGTGGAATTATTATAACAAGATACTCAACAAACTTCAGTCAAAGTCTGCCAACCAGATGAAAGACGCACAACACAAACTGACAAAACAGATAATAGACAATACAAAGGCAAATACGATAATTGTAGGAGACCTTTCAGTAAAGGAAATGACAAAGGCAAAGATGAAAGGGCTAAATAGGTCATTGCAGAATACAGGTTCAATATCACGCTTCATAGGGTTTCTGACCTACAAGGCAGAACTTGCAGGTAAAAAAGTAATAGAAATCAATGAGAGGAACACCACAAAGACATGCTGTCAATGTGGAAAGAAGAAAGATATGGCTCTATTCGTGAGAGTCTATGAATGTGATTGTGGAAACATTATTGACAGGGACAGAAACAGTGCTGTCAATATAATGTCAAGATTCCTATCACAAAATGCCCTGTGGCAGGGCTATCGGCAGTTCGCCGACAATCTCCGACAAACAGGTATTGCAATACAGACAGACGCAGTATACTCGGAGGAAGCCCACACGCTTTAGCGGTGGGAGGATGTCACGGCCCTTTTTCCTTGAGAGTCTTATAAGTTCAGCAATGAGCCTCTTTCCAATTCCGATATTCCTGTACTCTTTTGCAATGCTTATTCCAAGCGTGCCGACATGGTTTTCACGCCATATGTTTCGTGTAACCTCTGCAGCACCAACTACGTGGCCGTTAACTTCGGCCACAATTCTGATAGTTTTGCCTTCTTTCATCTTAGAAAGTTCATTTCTGAGCCATTTAGCTTCGTCCTTTCTGTTTGTTTTCTTATCTATAAGTATCATCGCATCCTCGTCCACAAGAC
>DAIDAE010000054.1 GCA_027310755.1 Candidatus Micrarchaeaceae archaeon
GTTATAGGTATTGTTATTGCATGCCATGGATTTTGTCTACCGTTAGGTGCTCCAGCACTATTTGTATAATTCAAAAGAATATAACCATTAAATGACTGTCCTATAGTCATAGGATTAGAAGAATTTGAAATAGGCAAAGAGGACTGCCCATAACAAATTAGATTGTTCATTGGTGCTACTAGTCCGGTAGGGAGTGATGAAAATTCTGCAGTCCATGCGCGCGCATTAATATTATTTAATGTAGATGTGCACGCCATTTGTATATTATATAAAGTTATTCCGCTATTCTGTCCAAATGTTAATGATAATATTCCTGATGTTGACAACTGCGGATTTTCACAAAGATAACCAGAAGGAGCTGTACAAGAAGGTATATAATTTGGCGGCCCAGTTGAATAGATGCCTTCTTCACTGAAGAACATTAACAAACCAATTATGAGTATTGCGATTATGACTACTAATGGAATCAACATCTTCTTTACTTTATCTGATTTAACCATGCTCAATACACCTCAATATACAACTATAAACTTATCTTCAAAAGTTGTCATTGCCTCCCGTGCTGTTGCTTGAAGTCCACTGAGAATCAAGCGTATTTCTAGCAAAGTTGTCATAGAAGTTGAAGACGTTCCCTCCGTTGTCATACTCTCCGTAGGAAGCGGAGAGGTTTGGAGCCTCTCCTGTTGTGACATTGTTCAACAGGATGATACTCTTCTTCGCGAAATCCATGTACACGGTTAGCTTTCCCGAGTTGCCGCCTGGCAGTTGTGT
>DAIDAE010000055.1 GCA_027310755.1 Candidatus Micrarchaeaceae archaeon
ACTTTGACATGCTTGAAAAGCTCCCGAAATAAGCTGCGTCACATACGTATTCTTTAACATGTCGTCTTAACAAAGTGAGCGGGAAATCCCACATCCTTTATGGGTGGGATGAAAGCGAACCGCAGAAAGGTATACAAAATGCAAATGCAAAATAATAATAGTTATCTATCGATAATCGAAAGCCCCGCCATGAGGATTTATCCAAACGTGGCATTATGTGACAGGGGAATGCGTCAGAACTTCGCAAATGAACGTTATAGACGTTATCCGCAGAGAAATCTGTGGGCGGGAAAAAAAGAAAGGGTTGTGAGTCCCATTCAAAAAATTCACGCCGCAACAGGATGCGCAAGAACCGAACTTCCAGCAAAACGCACTTCGGCAACGAATGTAATAGCAAGAAACAGTTGGAAGCCCACACGCTTTAGCGGTGGGAGGATGTCACATAACGGAGTAACGTATATTCGCCCTGCAATTAGGTAACCCTCTTCCGCTATCTCGGCAAGACAAAACATGCACGCGAATAACTAATCCTGCTCTATGGAGATGTTGGAGCCCTTCAGGAATCCTGAAGACATGCTTTTAGCCCATTCAAAGTCTGAAGATATAGATGCTCCGAGGGACTTGTCAGGAACAACAAGCCTTATATCGTGTATATGGAACAGTTCAACTGCCATCTGAAGGTCTTGCGCCGCCTCTTTCAGGCTGCTGGCTTCTAGGACATAAGTTTTGTAAGGATCAGTAT
>DAIDAE010000056.1 GCA_027310755.1 Candidatus Micrarchaeaceae archaeon
GAAGGAAGAAAGGCTCGAAGAACAGGGAAAAGGCAAAAGGAAAGATTCAGGACATATGGCAACAGACGACAAACCAGAGTATGGACTTCATCCAAAAGGAGACTACAACATTGGTCACCTCAGGAATATACACTTCATTTGTCATGGAAGACCTGCAAATCAGGAACATGGTACAATGCCATCATTACGCAAGGTCGATACAGGAAGCATCGTGGGGAATGTTCAAGACAGTTCTCTCGTACAAGGCTGAAAGTGCTGGTATGAGAGTAATATCAGTCCCATATGAATACACATCGCAGACTTGCAGCAGATGCTACAATATAAAGGAAGGAGAGGACAAACTGAAAAGAGGAGACAGGCTATATCACTGCTTCGCATGTGGGCTGATAATAGACAGGGACATAAACGCAGCAAGAAACATACTTGAAAAAGCTAGGGAGGGACACTCCCGAAGTAACGCCTCTGGAGACGTGACCTCTGTGATGCAACATGCATCGCAAGTTACGCCAATGAATCAGGAACATACTCTGCTAGTCGCAGAGGAAGCCCACACGCTTTAGCGGTGGGAGGATGTCACAATCTTCACTATTTGTAAACCCCGCGGCCAAGACTGCATATCTCGATTTTCCATAGGGATTCTAACGTCGCCGATGCTCCCTGCAGA
>DAIDAE010000057.1 GCA_027310755.1 Candidatus Micrarchaeaceae archaeon
TTTGCAACTTCATCCAGATAGAAACATATTTGAGTTAAAGTGTCGTATTACTTTTGAGGTTTGCTATAATTAGGATTTGTCAAAGTGACATCCTCCCACCGCTAAAGCGTGTGGGCTTCCCCTGCACCTGAAAGATGCAGAGTATGTTCCTGATTCATAGATGCAACTTGCGATACCTGTTGTATCGTAGAGGTTGCGTCTCCAGAGGCGTTACTTCCCGTCTGTCCGACGGTAGCTTTTTCAAGTATATTCTTTGATGCATTCAAATCCCTGTCCATAATCAGTCTGCAGACAAAACAATGATATACCCTGTCTTTTATAGTCAGCCTGTCTTTTCCTTTCTTTACGTTGTGACACTGGCTGCATGTCTGCGTCGTATATTGATATGGAACAAATATTACCCTCATACCAGCACTTTCAGCCTTGTATGAAAGAAGTATCTTGAACATTCCCCATGCTGCTTCATGTACCGACCTTGCGTATCTATGATTCTTTACCATGTTACGGATTTCAAGGTCTTCCATTACAAATGAGGTATATTTTCCAGATGAAACCAATC
>DAIDAE010000058.1 GCA_027310755.1 Candidatus Micrarchaeaceae archaeon
ATCCGTAGCCGCGTATCCTTGAGCGCAGCGCCGGATGCATCTTCTGGATATCCTGCAGGTTGCCTGCCGCAACAAGCAGGAAGTTGCACGGCACAGGTTCTGTTCTTATAAGCGCCCCGGAGCTCATCTCGCTCTGCCCTGTTATTGGATACTTTCTTTCCTGCAGTGCGGTCAGCAGCTCCTGCTGCGACTATGGTTCGATATCCGCTACTTCGTCTATGAACAGTACGCTTCGGCTCATTGGAGTCAAACATTACTCCGCCCGGCAGGATGCCACCTACGCGTTTTATGCTTCCTACAAAAAGCGCCATAGATCCGAATATGAGTATTCCGAGTATAAGTGCTCCTAGAACGAGCAGCTCGTTGCCGCTGAGCAGGCTCGAGAAGCTAACTATGAAAAGTACCGCAACAAGTATGACTATTATGGGAATAACGCTGCTGCGCCCGCCCTTTGCGGGGTCGATGCGGCTCTTCATCTTCTCCTTTTGCACGGTCTGCCTTCCCTGGCCATCTCCCAACGGCTTTCCTGGTTCCTGCGGTTG
>DAIDAE010000059.1 GCA_027310755.1 Candidatus Micrarchaeaceae archaeon
GCGGAAGTGACCCCTGAATAGATCATGTTAGTCACGAGTCCTATGGAATTGTACACAGAATAGGTGAAGGTGTTGCTTGATGTGCCTCCAGAGGTCGAGACGGAGAGCACCTGGAACTGGTTCTGGTCTATGGGATTGTTGGATGCTGTATAGGTAGCCACCGAAAACAAATTTTGTGCAGTGTACGTTTGCCCATTGTAGCTGAGGACGTTCTTGGTGGTTGCGCTGTCCGTTACTATGAGGTTGTAGGTGAAGGTCCCGGAGCCCCAGGCAGAGTTCTGAGTGAATGAAAAGGCGTTCTGCGTAAATGTATTCGAGAACAATGCGTTGTCCACAAGGCCCACGGAATTGTATACCAGGAAGTTGTAGGTGTAAGAACCAGTGTCGCCGTGTATTGTGGCCGTCAGGGTCTCGATACTCCCCTCGCTGACAGTACTTGGAGATGCAGTATAACCAGTTATCGATCCCACATCATTCGCGCTATAGATGTTGCTGTTGCTTGTGAGAACATTGTTGGTCTGGGCGCTGTC
>DAIDAE010000005.1 GCA_027310755.1 Candidatus Micrarchaeaceae archaeon
GGGGAGCTAATCAAAAAAGTAAACATGGCTGCGACTAAATAATTAATTTTGTTGAAGATATTTGAGGAATTCACGAGCAAGTGAAAGTTAAAAATGCGCGGGGAAGCCCTACTGAAGCCCCCTCCTGGCTCTTATTATGGATTCATCCATTGGACAAAGACATATAATATACTTGGGCATTGAACCTAACCACTATCTCCTGCTTTGGGCACCATATTACGAGCGAGATAGGAAGATTTATATACTTGTAAGATTATCTTACTACTATGGAAAGTGTACAAGAAACTATAGAACTAACAAGGGCAAGTTCAAAAGGACAGATAGTTATACCGAAAAGGATAAGAAAGAAGCTCAATATGAAATCGGGGAGCCTTTTTATTGTCACTGAAAGAGACAAGATGATAGTATTGAAGAAGCTCGACGAACAGGGAATAGATAGAAAGGACATAAAAACGCTAAAATTAGTTGAGGATGCATGGAAGGATTTGGGCGAAGGTAGGTACAAAATCTATTCCAAGAAAGAGTTCTTCAAGGAGTTCTCTAAATGGTAGAAATAAAATATATTATTCCTACTGTCAAGTTTGAGGATGACGTTAAAGGGATTAAGGACAAAGGCCTCAAGGTCAAGTTACAAAAGCAAATTGATAAGGTAACCAAAAACCCTGACTTTGGAAAACCATTAAGGCATGGTCTGCGGGGCGAAATGACAATATACGTCAAACCATATAGGCTTATTTTTAAAGTTGAGGGTGAAAAATTGCTATTGCTGCGTTTTGAGTATAGGGGAAATGTTTATGATTAGCGTAATAGGACTGCGGAAAACAATAACAATTGACAGGTGACTGGCGTTACGTATACAGGCCCCTAATCGAACGGATACACCGCACCGTAACTAGACGTCAAGGACCACGCTGGCCTCAAATCCGTTCGGACCCTTTATTATCTTCAGGTCGAACTTTGACACTCCCTTTACGTCCAATTTCGACATCCTTTGCTCCTTCTTCTTCGCCCTGACGACTACTTTTGCAACATAGTCTCCGTCTTTCGCGATGGTTATGCTTTTGATTCCAAACCCGTACAGCCCCTCTGCATCGGATATGGACAATGCATCCTGTAGGACGAACCAGAGAAGGTCGTCCAGCGTCCTTGCCCTCTCGCTTATGGAGAATGTCTGCTCTTTTGCCCCTGACTTTGAGATAGCATTTATATTGGCGGTTGTTTCGAACTGGGCCAACAGTGAGTTCTTGAAAAGCTCCTCGGGCGTTTTGCCGCGTGCCAGGAATTCAACATCCGCAGTATGGTCGACAAACTCGTATCCTCTAGCCATTTCCATTACCAATTAACATAACTTATTAATGCTAGCTACTAAATAAATAATTGTCCTGTGACGAAAAGAGTAACTTCTGATGTGTGATGATAACCATATCGGCTGAGGACGAATCTCTTATTCCCGTGATATAGTGGAGTTTCAGTTTAGTGCGGGCGCGATAATCTATACCTACATAGATGGGATAAGGCACTATCTTGTGCTCCAGAGGGAGGATTGGCTTGACATGCCAAAGGGGCACATAGAAAAGGGGGAGGACCCAAGGAGCGCAGCTGTGAGGGAGACTAGGGAGGAGACCGGGCTTGACGTTTCACTCGATCCCTATTTCAAGGAGAAGATAGCCTATTGGTATTTTGAAAGGAAGCAGAAGGTCAAAAAAACGGTTACGTTCTATCTATCCAAAACGGACGTCGTGGATGTTAATGTATCTTTTGAACATATCGGCTATATGTGGATAACGCTGCAGAACAGGCCAAAGCTCTATAAAAACATGGAAAATTTGCTCAAACGCGCGGATGAATACATAGATAGGCTTGAGGAAATTAAAATAATTAACAGGGAGTACTCTGAATTGCCTGGCGAGCTAAAAAAATGGGAGCTGAGCCGTAACTTTGTCCCGGGCGATGGCCCGGTGAATGCAAAGGTGATGGTGATAGGTCAGGCACCAGGTAGATTTGAGGATAAACAGCGCAAGCCCTTCATCGGTATGGCTGGGAAGCTGCTGACGCTGTTGTTGAAGAAAGCAGGCTTTGAGAGATCCGAGGTCTACATAACCAGCGTGGTGCAGTTCTTCCCCCCTGACAATAGATTGCCCACTGACGAAGAGGCGCTATGCTGCCTCCCCTTCCTCAAGAAGCAGATCGAGATAATAAGACCGAGGCTGATAGTGCTGCTCGGCAATTTTGCAACGCTTAATGTGGACGGTTCTGCGGCGGTGATGAAGAACCATGGGAAACTTATCAAAAGCAGGGAGTACGGAGGCTATATCTTCATATCCTTGCACCCTGCGGCGGCAGTGAGGATGAAGAAATTTGTGCCGCTGATGGAAAAAGACTTTGCAAACCTAAAAAAACTTGTAAAAAAGGGGAAATTGCTCGATTAGGTTATTTCTTTTCCCTTTTCTCCATAGGGAAGAGTATTACCTCCTTCATGGACGGCTTATCGGTCAATACCATTAGCAATCTGTCTATGCCTATTCCCATCCCAGCCGTGGGCGGCATGCCGTGCTCCATCGCCTCTACGAAATCCATGTCAAAGGGCTCTGTTTCCCTGTCGCCCGCCTTGCTCTTTTCTATCTCCCTTTCAAAATTCGCCCGCTGTATTATGGGGTTGTTCAACTCCGAATAGCCGTTGCCGAATTTTACCCCTGCCACCATGGGCTCGAACCTCTCTATCAGGCGTGGATCCCCTCTCTTCGGCCTGCAAAGCGTAGTTGTTCCGGCAGGGTAATCAACTATGAAGGTGGGGTTTGTTATCTTGGGCTGCACCAGCGCCTTGAGCAGCTTGTCGTAAATGTGCGCGCTGTTCCTTTCCCATTTTTCCATCTTTATGCCGTGTTTGTCTGCCACCTGCAGTAATTCCTTGTCGTCCAGGGACAGGACGTCCTTGCCGACCACGTCATTTATGCTATCAGCAAACTTCAATCTCCCAAACGGCGGCTTGAAGCTGATCTTTTTTTCCTTGTACGTTATTTCGTATGAACCGAACATCTCCTTTACCGCGTTGGACACCAGTTTTTCAGTCAATGACATCGCATCCTCATAATCCGCATATGCCTGATACCACTCAAGCATCGTGAATTCGGGGCTGTGGGTCGCGTCCACATCCTCGTTCCTGAAGTCCTTGCATATCTCAAAGACCTTGTCCAAACCTCCCACTATCAGCTTTTTCAGGTAGAGTTCATCGGATATCCTGAGATAATCCTCCTCGTCCAGGGTATTGACGCGCGTCTTGAACGGAGTTGCTGTGGCTCCGCCGTATAGTGGCTGTATTACGGGAGTTTCAACCTCGATAAATCCCTCCTTTTCCAGGAAGGACCTGAAAATGCTTATCATCTTGCTTCTTGCCAGAAATACCTTCCTTATCTCGTAGTTCATTATCAGGTCGAGATACCTTTTTCTGTATCTTATTTCGGTGTCTTGGATCCCGTGCCATTTGTCCGGGAGCGGCCTCAGCGCTTTTGCCAGCTGGGCGTATTTTTCTACTTTTATGCTTACCTCACCCGGAGTTGTCTTGAACACTTCGCCCTCTATTCCAATTATGTCCCCAGGGCTCATTCCCTTTATTGTGTTAAACCTCTCCTCACCAAGTCCTTGAAACTCGAAATAAGCCTGTATTTTCCCAGTGGAGTCGAGTACATCGGCGAATATCAGCTTTCCCGCCTTCCTTATTGCCATTATCCTCCCTGCCACCGACACCCTTTTGCCCTCCATTTTTTGGTAATTATCCCTTATTTCCATTGCCTTGGTTGTGACTTTATACGAGTATGGAAGCGATGATATGAGCGCCTTTAGCTCATCCTTGTTGTCAGGCATAAAATTCGTATTTACTTATTTGGAAATCTATATATAGAGTACGCTAATCGGGAAAGAACGGCGAAAATAATGAGAAGGTAAGGGCCTGCCGAGGAGGGTAAAGTGGCAGGCCCTAAACCTTCTACTGTGGGGGTGATACAATCAGTGCAATCCATCTGGGTTTTCCTCCCGTGGTGAAATAACCGTGAGCGCCCTGTCCGTCAATCTGTAATACACCTTGCGCCCTAGTTGGTGCCGCTCTACCAATCTGTCTTTTTCAAGCCTCTTTAGCCGTGCGGACGCAGCGTTCCTACCCTTGTAGTCCATCGCCTTCTTTACGTCATCCGCACAGGCCAGGTCCAGGCGCTGTATTGCCTGGAGAATCCTTTTGTCAATCTCTGATATAGGAACAATTTTGGTCGTGGTCGTGGGTTCCTCTGACTGTTGTGGTGCGCCTTGCATCGTACTTTCTTCCAAGTCAGCATCAATTATTGTCTCTATGTGATTGATCCTGCCGGCCAGATCATCCAGCCTGCTGTTCATCACCTTTATTGTATTAGCCAGGATCAGGTATGCACCTGCGGCACCGGGCTTTTCCCTGCCCGGAAGCGCACTCTGCAGCCCCCTTTCGCCATTTTTTAGCGTTCTGAGCTGCTGGAGCTCCCTTTTTAGTTCGGTTATCTGGTTTTTAATATCATTTTTCATTGGCATGTAACCCGCTCACAACACAGTCACGAACGTATTATGAAACAATCATGACTGAGTCATGATTTATTTAGTGAATAGCTAGATATTTAAAGCTTCGTCTTTTTCCCTTTTTGTGGAAGTAAGATTCCTTGCGGAGATCCGACGGAACTCTGTAAACAGGTAAAAATAGGATTGGAAGAAGGCTTATAAAGAGCAAATAAAACTCATACACTGCAGCGTGTCAATTATGCAACAGGTTCAAATAACCGCGGAAAGACTGAAGGCCCTGAAGAAGGAGAATAGCCAGATAGCCCTCATAGAAAGGATATGCAGGTGCAGAATAAGCATAGACCAAGATGGGCTCATAACCATATCCGGGGAAGACGGTTTCGGCGAGTTTGTGGCAAAAAACGTTCTCTTCGCATACGGGCGCGGCTTCGAGATGAAGCACGCGGAGCTCCTGGAAAAGGACGATTACTACTTCCTGAGCGTGGACCTGGGGCAGATTTTCGGCAGCGAAAAAAGGATAAAGCAGATGAAGGCGAGAATCATAGGGGAAAACGGGAGGACGAAGACCTACATAGAGGGGGTGAGCGGGGCGAAACTGAGCGTGTACGGGGACACGGTAAGCTTTATAGGCTCACAATTGCAAATAGAGGAGGCGAAAACCGCAGTGGATACGCTCCTGGACGGCGGGGCGCACAAGACGGCTTATTTGAAAATGGAGGCTGCGCACAGGAAAAACAAGGCAAGGATACACAACGCGGCCTTTTAGGTGACTGTATGGCGGAGTCGAGGAATGCTGATGAGATTTTCAGGGAGTTCAAGGAACACTCCATAGCGGAGTTCTTCAAGAAGAACAGGCAAATGCTCGGATATTCCAGCATGGTGAGATCCCTGGTGACTGTTGTGCATGAATATGTCACCAACAGCCTGGACGCGGCGGAAGATGCCGGAATACTGCCGGACATCGAGGTTTGGCTGAAGGAGATAGGAGAAAACAAGTATATGGTAAGGGTTTCGGACAACGGCCCGGGCATACCGAAGAAATTCGTCGGCAAAGCGCTTGCCACGGTGCTTGCAGGCACAAAGTTCCACAGGTATGTGCAGCAGAGGGGCCAGCAGGGCATAGGCGCGGCTGGGGCAACGCTCTTCGCGCAGATAACCACCGGGAAGCCCATCTTCGTGAAGAGCGGGATAGGGAAGGATTCATTCTCATGCCATGTATCCCTGGATACAATGAAGAACAGCGCGATAGTAAAGGATATGGAGAATATTGATGACGGATTTAGGGGCCTGTCAGTGGAAGCGGAATTTGCAGACGTAAAATATGAGCAGAGCGAGCACGGGGTATATGAATACCTGAAAAGGACCGCGCTCTCGAACCCCCACTGCCAGATAAAGTTCATAGATCCGTCCGGAAAGGAGAGCATTTTCATGAGGTCGGTAAAGGAGATGCCTCAAAAATCAAAGCCCACGCAGCCCCACCCTCTCGGGCTTGCCGTCAACGACCTGCTCGAGTTTGCGCACGCGAGCACGAGCAGAAAGATATCGTCGTTCTTTGTGGAAACTTTCGCGAGGACCACGTCAAACAAGGTTGCAGAGCTCAAGGATATTGCAAGGGGAGTGGACTTCGAGAAATCGCCAAAGGAGATGACATGGCCAGACGCGGAGGAGCTCATCAAGGCGATAAAGGCGATAAAATGGATAGCGCCGGATGCCACATCGGTGATACCCATAGGCGAGGAGCGCATAAAAACAGCCCTCAAGAACATACTCGACCCGGAATTCATGAACGTTGTTGAGAGAAAGCCGAGGGTTTTCCGCGGGGGCGTGCCGTTCGTGATAGAGGCAGCAGTAGCATACGGGGGGAAGGCCGGCTACAAGACCGAGGACGGCTCATCCGGTTCCATATTAAGATTTGCAAACAGGGTTCCCCTTCTCTTTGACGCCGGAAACTGCGCGATAACGGAGGGCATAAAGACAATAGAATGGCGGCGCTACGCAATAGACATGGAGACGCAGCCGGTGAGCGTCTTTGTCAACATGTCATCGGTCCATATACCATACTCGGGAGTGGGAAAGGAGGCCATAGCAAAGGAGGACGAGGTCATAGAGGAGATAAAGCTTGCGGTGATGGAGGCCGCCAGAGGGGTGCAGAGCTTTATACGCGGCAAGCACCAGGCGAACTTCGAATCTGGAAAATACAAAACCACGATGAGGTATGCGAAGCAGCTTGCAAAGGACCTTGCCGAGATGACGGGTGAAAATGAAAAAGCCCTGGAAACCAACCTTGAAAAAATAATTGCGACGCATTATCCGCACCTGAAGAAGGCCGAGATAAATGCAGAAAGAAAGGGGGAAAGCGCGGCGAGGGAGGAAGAAGTCGGAGACGCCGAATGATCGGCCTAATCAGCCCGCACCCATGTCCCCGGGGGTGTCCGTATCCAGAAGCAGGACGTTGCCCGACGCTATGTACATTTTCAGCTCCTCAGCGGCGACGCTGGTCGAAGTGTAGAGCTCCTTCTTGAAGTCCTCAAGCCTGTCAGAATCCAGGAAGGCTATGTACGTCTTTATCGGCGGCCTTATGGGTATGTTTTTCATGAACTGGCTGGTCTTCGAGTATATTATTATGAATACCTTCTCCCCGCCCAGCACCGTGGTGATGTCTGCTTCCGTGCTCGCATCAAGATCGGAAAACTGCTGCCCGTGGCTTGTCAGGTAGTTCCTGAGTTTCCTGAAAATGACAAGGTACTCTATATCGTGCTTGCTCTGTTGCTCCCAGGCTTTGGGCGCGAAGAATCCGTCTGCCGAGACCGCGTATCCCCTGGTAACCATACTGTCGAGTATTGCATCGGTATTGTTGTACGTCAGGACAACGGGCAGATTCTGCCATTTTACATTGTTTGCGATGCCGAACTTGAATTCTGAATCGGTAAGTGGCATGTAATGCCAATGATAATATGCGCTCTGCTTGTCGAACACGCTGAGCAGCTCGTTGAACTTGAGCTTTATGTTTGTCTTTGCCGGTTCTGGCATGTTCGGCACGTCGATGTAAAAATCGTCCCTCTGCGGCGCCTTGACCAGCGTTATCTCCAATATGACGATTATCACGGCTATTATGAAGAATATGTACTGCTTATTTATTGCAAATGAGGGAGGAGTGTAGTTTATATTGTAATTGAACTGCTGGTTGAACGCCTGAAGATTGAATGTCAGATTTCCGGTCAGTGCGGTCACGCCGGGAGGCAGTTGGTAAAGGAACTGGCCGTTGTTTATCTGGACTGTTGTTTGGTACTGGCCGTTAACCTTGACCACGGCCGTTTCGTTGTTCAATGGGACCGTGCCAACATAGGCGGAGAAAACGTAATACCCCTGCGAGACGTTTGCGCCGGTCAATGCGAAGGATACTGGAGGCGACGCAAAAAGCGCAGATGCGTAGTGCTGATTATTGAAGCCGTTGAGTTGCGCTATGTAGGGCCCCGCCGGCAGCGCGAGCGTGAATGTGTCGAAGAAGGTGTAATTCTGGGAGAGGGTTTTTGAGAAGAACGGCTGGAGCGATTCTACGAGAGTGTGGTTTATGCTGAAGATGTCAAGGTGCGGTTCGACGGTTTCCGTTTTGTTGAGGTACACTTCAAACGTGCCAAATACCGGGGATCCAGGTATTGCGGCCCCTGGAATGCTTATTGTGCCGGACGTTGTGAAGCTTGGCTTGTAATAGAAAATGTAATACTTATCCGGCGAGGCGCTCGTGGAGCTCTGGAAGCCTTCCAATACCACACGGGCATAGCTGTTGTTCAGCTCGCCCAGCATGCTGGAAAGCCCGGAGCCTGATCCATATCCCAATGGTGTCTGGTTAAGCAAAATACCGACGGCCTCGCCGTTGGGGGTCGCTCCAAAGGCGTCAACAGTGCCGGATGCGATATGTGACATCCAGAATTCCTGGAGCACTGCAAGCGATACATCGGCCGCTGCGCCCTGTGGGCTCTTCCACGATTCCAGGAAATTGGAAAACGCTATTATCGTCCCGTTGCCAACCGCAACATACGAGAGCGGACCTAGCCGTTTCCCGGAGCTAAACGCAAACGTACTCTGGTTGAAAATATACGAGCTGGAGGAGGTTGGCCCCGTGGTGGTGTTCAGGTATGCCGGCATATTTATATCCGGAATCAGGACATCCTGGGGCGCTATCAGCTTCTGGAAAGCCTGCCCGATGTATATCACGCTCGTGCCCTCGGACAGGAGATTGTTCAATGTATTGTTTTCCAGCATGTAGCTTGGCAGATAGCCGTTTGGGACTATCAATATGGAATCGGGGGCCACGCCACCGGACGCTATCCTGCTGGGCGAGATAATCATGATCCTATTTGTGCTGTTGAGCACGCTGTAATTTATAAGGTCCTGCCCAAGGGAGGCTATGAACTGGTTTACGTTGCCGCAATTAAAGCATTGATTTGAGGAATTCACTATGTAAACCCTTCTGGGCGGTGGGACCCTTAGGAACATCGCATTGGCCGTGATGAAGGAGATGTTTCTTGAATTGATGTCGAGAAGGGCATACGGGACGATCTGCGTGCTGTTGTAGAACAATATGTCCTGTGAGATCAGGGATGCTGACATGCTGGCCTTGCCGTTCACGACCACGCCGCTTGGCGCCCCGGAATGGAGAAGCGACGAGATATAGGACGCGATCCCCGCCAGAATGATTATGGCGGCAAGCCCAATGATGAGGAGAAGTCGCCCGAAGGACAACTTCGGCGCCGTGGCCGCGGCGTTTTTGTTTGGAGCTGCGCTTGTCATAGTTCAACCCACCTAAAACTCTCCCTTGTCTCTCTTGTTTCCGGCGAATACCCTGATGAAAAGTTTTGTAATGATGTTCACGTTCCCGCTGGATTTTTTGATTATCTTGTATATGTGGATGTCCTTTTTTGCCCTCTTGACCACCTTAAATCGGTATTCCATGCTCTATCCCTTAAGCTCTATGTATCCCTCGCGCACCATGAGATCAAGGATCTGCTCGACCCTCGGGGGCGTAATCCTGTAGGTACTTGCAAATGCGGTCACGTCTATGGATCCCGCGTGCGAGTCTATCCAGTCCTGGACCATGGACATCAGGGATGCGTCTGAATATATTTCGAGCTCCTTGAGCCTGCCCTTTATTTCCGAATTCTCATTCTCAAGCATCGATGCCTGGACGGAAAGGTTCTTGTTGGAGTTGGCAAGCTCGATATTGAGCCTCCTCAGTTCCCTGTATTTTGTAAGCAGCGCCTGGTAGTTGTTGTAGAGCGACCCATATTCCGGGGTCAACGAGCCCAGAAAATCGTCTATCGATGAATCGAGGTGCTGGAGCAGCTGCGTGTTGTCGGCCTCGTACAGGTCGGCTATCAACGAAAGGACTGACGTGAGGTTCTTAAGCACGTAAAGCCTCCTCAGTTTTGCTCCGGAGTCGAAACCTATTGAGAATTCGATCTTTATCGCTTCCCTGTCGAACGTAAATATCATGAAAAGGTATGGCTTCTTCTGTATGTCCCTGCTTTCCACCTTCACCAGCGTCATATCGGACGGCGTGGTGCGTATCGAAAACATCTGCAGCGATGACAGCCTGTTCGTTATCGCATCAAAGCTGCCGAGCAATTTTCCCTTGAGCTGGAGGCTCTCTATCGCTGGCTCCAGGTTAGCCGCGCTTGCATCCTTTGCCTCTCCCGCCAAAATATCACCGCGAATTCATTATAAATCAGAATAACCGTATAAATACTTTTGTATTCGGAATTTTGATGCGAACGCATCTGTTTGTCGACTCATTTCACTGCGCCTTTTCCCGGTGCGATGCTAAGCGCAGGCACATACGTAAGGAGCGAAAAAAGGTATATGAAAATGAGCACGGCTATCGCATAGAACACCGCGACAATGTTCTTGCCGGCCAATATCACCGTTATTGCAAAAATAAGCCCGAGGGCCAGATACACCTTCTGCCGGCCTTCGAATCTTTTGCGCGCTTTGGCATGCTTCTGATAGTCGTCCCTGCAGACAACAATCCTGTAGCCCCTCTCGTTCCTGGTCACGTTTCTCTTCAGCCATCTGAGCGCGTATATGACATAGTCCTCGCGTATCTCCAGACCCTCCTTCCGCTCCCCGCAGTACATGCACCTTGTTTCCCTCGATTTTGGCGGTGCCATGGCATCACATCATTGGTATTCTATTGAGGCGTTGTAGAGCCTGCCTGTCTCGCGCATTATCTTTACCTCGTCCAGGCTGTTCAGCACGTTCCTTATCTTGAGGTCGTCCACGCCTATCCTCCTGAGGATGTTTCCGAGGTTGTTTCTCGAAAGGCCGGCCTTCGTGAGCATGTCGGAGAATTTCACGACATCGATGTGCCTGTGCGCCTTCTCCATGTCATTGAGCAGGTTTTCGACGTTTTTCTCCCTGACCTGGAAGGCTATCAACAGTTTCCTGAGCTCCTGTCTTGTTACGATGAACGTTTCGGATTTTACCATACCACCATCACGTATTTGAGATTATCCTTGCTATTATCGCGTCGTCGAGGCCGATGTTCTTCAGGAATGAGGCGATAACGGCGTTATCGACATTTGCGTTCCTGAGCTCCTGTATGAATTCCCTTGTCTTTATGCTTCTGGACTGCGAATCCATCTTTGAGAATATCGCCTCGATGCTATCGGATGTCATGTTGAACTCTATGAACTTTGTCCTGAGCTCCTCCTTTTCGAACTGATATTCCTTCTGTATTATGTTCGCCGATATCTCGCTAGAGGCAAGTATGTCGGTCAGGTCCAGGATGTACACATACAGCGGCTCTTCGCCGTGTATTTTCTCTATTATGAACGTTGATGGAAACCTTGTTGCAGTGGTGAACAGCATCTCCACTGCGGCCTGCCCGACGCCGAAGTTGCTTATCTCATTCCTTATGAAGTTTGAGAAATTTATCGAGGTCTGGAGATAGTTCAGGAACTTCTCGAATTTCGTCCTGAGTATGAAAGTCGTGCCGACGTTAGAGAATATGTCCTGGTTTATGTCTGTGGGCTCCTGCGAGGCGACTATGAGCCCGAACTGGTATTTCCTCCCCTCCCTGATTATGGTTATGGCATCGCTTTTTGGATCGCTCGCCACTTTCCATGCCTCATCGAGGACCACGAGCAGCTTCAGGCCCTTGGTCTCGCTGAATCCCTCGGCCCTCATCTTCTCCTTCAGCGTCTGCAGTATGAAGAGCGCGGCCATCGCCCTGAAATTCTCATCAGGAAGGCCGGACAGGTCTATGTCCACAAGGCCGGAGGTTATCAGCTTGCCCAAATCGAGCGTGCTCTCCCTTGCAAAATAATCGTCGCCCTCCCTCGCAAACTGCCTCAGCCTGTATACCGCGTTCTCCAGCTCGGCCGGGTACTCATATGTCCCCTCCTGGAGCTTCTCCTCCAAAAGCGCTATCACATCCTTGAGCGTCGGCGCCTTCTTTCCTTCCGGCGGCTTGTCCGCTATTATATATCCCATGTTGACGTATGCCTGCTCTATCGCCTCCTGCGTGAGCCTTTTTTGTTCGGGGAAAGTCGAAATGTCTGATATGATATCAAAGGAATTCATGATCTGCTTTACCCTGTCCAGCGGCCTTATTCCTGCAAGGTCCATTATGTTCATGTAGGAGCCTTTCCCGAAGGACACCACAACGCCCCCGCTCTGGATCGTCCATTTCTTGTACTCCCCGGCGAAATCCACTATGACCGCGTTAGCGTTCCAGATATAGCTTGCCCTGAGGAGGAAGGATTTCACGAAGTAGCTTTTTCCGGAGCCAGTCACTCCAACAATCGCTATATGCGGGTTAGTGAGATTGGAGAACGTCCATGAGAAAGGTATGTTGAAAAGTTTTGTCGTTCCTATGTAGATCGCTTTCATGGGGTCGTTGATGAGTATGTCCGCCGGCGGCTCGGGAGGCCTGCTGAAGAAGGAGCGCCTGCCTATCTGGCTCCCCATTATGTATTGCAGTTTCAATAGCGACATTTTACTACCATGATTTCATTTTATATCTCGTTTCGATTAAATAAACCTACTGTTCGACATCAAAGTTTGAATGCATTTCATTAAAGTCTACTGGGAGCATGAAGCTGTACCTGAATAAAATATAAAGCTCCCTGCCGACTATGCGCGTGAGCTGCGTGTTCATCCCGCTAGCCGCCACCTGCAGCTGCTTTACCTGTGCGGCCAGCGCGTCCAGGGCGCTCTTCTCGCTGACGCCCACCGCCGTCGTCTCGAAATACATCAACGATGCCATTGGCTTTTCCCCTCCTCCTATGTTGTCTATCTGCGCCTGGATGACATTGATTTTCCTCTGGATGCCCCCGATTATGACCTCGTTGGAGTTCTTCGCCTGCAAAGCCTTCGACATCTCAAACTCCTGGTATGAGCGCTTGCCCTCCAGCTCGTCCCTGACTATTTGCACATCCCTAGCCACCGAAAGCACATGAAACTTGAATGCGAATTTCACGCTCATGACCATCTTTTCCCAGGCATCTATGGCCTGGACCTGCTTCATCTCAAGCCCCTCCTCTGTCTGCTCCGCCTTGAAAACGAATGCGAATAGGTTGGAGGTTACAAAACCGGTTGCATAATACAGGCCATTGATGTTCTTTATGACGGCGTCCTGCCCCTTTGTTATCTTATAGTCCTTGAATGGCTGGAAGGTTATGCCGAGCATCCCGGTGATGAGGGGAAAGACAAAAAAGTCAGCGAACGTCATCGCCACCAGGAAGGTCAAATTTAGGGCGGCAAGAAGCACGGCGAGCACGCTCCATATCCCGCCGCCGAATGCCCCGAGGTTTGCTATGATGAGCACTGGGACTATTGCGCAGAAGACAAGATACATTATAGCTTCTTCATCCATTCAGGTCGCCCTCGTTCATCTGCTGCGCCATCTGTTCGGTGGTGGTCGAATACGGTATGAGGTACTCGGGCTCCACGAACTTCAATATGTCCTGGCCGGTTATGACGCTCGGCTGCACGCCAAAGACCGCCGCTATCCCGGACATGACCTCGCGCGCCCTCTGCTGCGCAGTGGAAAGCGCCTCGTATTCCTGGTCGCCCCTCGCAGACACCATTGCATACGTGACCATCTCCAGCGATGTTGTTTTTCTCACATTATCGAGCATCGTCTGCCACATGGATGCCTTCCCACGCGCCCTGTGTACTGCGCTTTCCGGAGCCCCTGTGCTTGTGAGCGATGATTCCTCCAGCTGTGCGGCACTTGCGTTGCTCCTTATCGTGTTTATGTAATTGTCCTTGTTCATTATGTAGATCTGGCTGGTGTACCTGACGGGCAGCTCGCTGGCGCTCACCAGTTTTGTCAGCTGGGTGGAAAAATTCAGCTTCTCCTCATCGGTCATCTCGGTGCCGGATCTGTAGAGCGGTATCCTAACAAAAACGGTGGAGACGTATTCGCCGCCGTCCTTGGTCAATATGGCATCTCCGGCGGAGGAAATCCAAAACGCATCCTCGTTGCTTATCACTATGTCCCTTTTCCTCTGGCGGAACACGGGCGTAATCAGATAGGAGTACCCCCTCACGGAGAGCGCAAGGCATGAGAAGAAAATGCCGATGATGAGAAATATTATCTTGTATACCGGGAGCAGCGAGGATATGCCTACAGTTATCACCACGATGGCGACTCCGGTCGCAAAAAACCCAAGGAACATGAACAATCTGTTGTCCATCTATTTCATCTCAACCGCATCCTTATATATTGTTAGTAAACTGTGACATCCTCCCACCGCTAAAGCATGTGGGCTTCCCCTGCAACTTGGATTCCACTCTTTGTTGCAGAGTATGTTTTCAGTTCCTCGACGACAGCCTCCCTTTGAGGTCTTACATGATCTCCCCGAACGTGACTTCCCGTGTGTCCCACGGTAGCTCTTATGAGTATATTCTTTGCTGCGTTTATGTCCCTATCGAGATGCATTCCGCATCTGTTGCAGTTGTATGTCCTTTCCAACAGAGGCATCTCCATCAGGTTTCCGCAGTTACTGCATTTTTTCGACGTGTTCCTTGCATCCACTTTTATTACCTTCATACCAGCACTTTCAGCCTTGTAAGAAAGTAGTTGTGCAAACCTGTTCCATGAAGCGTTATTTATCGACTGTGAAAGATTGTGATTCCTGACCATGTTTTGGATATGCAACTCCTCCATTGCAAACGAAGTGTATCCTGATTTTACCAATCTGTCTGTCAGCTTATGAAGGTAGTCGTCTGATCGATTCGTAATGTGTTCCCATTTCTTTTGCAGGCGCAGTTTTGCAAGTTCCCTCCTATGAGAACCTTTCTTTCTTTTTGCGACTATCCTCTGCCATCTTGCAACGTGTTTCTGCGAATCCTTTCTGAACTTTGGTCTTAGGATTTTTGTTCCGTCGGAGAATGTTGCAAATGTTTCAAGACCCATATCGATGCCAACTGGGTTTGTATCATTTACTTTTAGGATTTTGATGTCTTTTATTGCAGTGAAAATCGCATAATATTTCCCTGCCTCCCTCTTTATTTTCATCGTCTTTATCTTTCCCTCAATGGGCCTGTGGAATTCAATCTGCACCCTTCCGATTCTAGATATGCGGAGCATATTTTTCTCGATAGAAAATGCGCCATTGTCCTGCGGATATGTTATTGAATTATATCGGTCTCCTGATTTGAAACGGGGATATCCGACTTTCTGTTTCTTTCCATTTTTCTTTTCCTTGACTCTTCTGAAGAAGTTTTGGTATGCCTTAAGAACCCTGTATTCTATTTCACATCGCGTCTGCGAATAAAGCAATAGAAATTCTTTGTTCTCTTTTATTATTGCCTTTACGAATTTATTGAATTGCGCCATGGAAACTTTTGCATTCCCTGTTTTATATGAAACAATGGAGTTTTCGAGGATTTTATTATAGAATTTTTGTGAAAGAATCAGTCTTTCGTTTATTTCTTTCTGCCTCTTAGAATCAGGGAATATCCTATACTTGTAGGCTCTTGTGGAATCCATATTTGTATCCTGTTTCTTCATATCTATATACCTTATGTTTCATTATCTTTTTCGCCCTCGCTTTCATCCGCACTTGAAAGATGTGAGATTTCCCGCTATGAAATGTTAAATTCATACTCGCGCTCACAGGAACGTCCTCATCGTTCGCGTACTTGCAGATGCCCCTATGAAATTGGCCATCTGCGTTATGAAAGAATAGGTGATCGCTATTGTCAATATCGGATAGAAAATTATCTGCAGCCAAAGGCCATTCATCACGCTCAGTATGGTCCCGAACAGGCTGCAGGAGCTCGGGATGAAGCTGCCGTTTATTATCCCGCCGCAGGCGCTCGCATTCAGATTTGAGGGGTACGGGTTGACACCGGGAGAATAGAGGAAGGCGAGAAGAGTGGGCGCCACAAGGTAGAATCCCATCCCCAATGCTATCAGCATTCCTCCAAGGCCCCGCGTGGGCAGTATGGCCCTGAAGACTATTCCAAGTATGACAAAAACCGGCCCTATCACCGAGAAGAATATTAGGAGATAGTATATTCCCCATAGCACATAAAGCCCGTCTATCAGGAAGCTGGCGACAAGGCCCTCTGGGAACACGTACTCGATCTGGGCGAAAAGTTCAAGGAGGGAGATGCCGTTCGTAAGCAGGCCCAGCGCCAATGTTCCCCCCGTCCCTGCGCCTATATTTATCTGTATGTTCTGCGTTGTGACTGCGGCGACGAAAGCGTAGTCTGTAGAAATGACGCTCTGGAACTGGACCCCCGCCGTGCCCCCCAAGTTTACATTTTCGCCGGACACGAACGGGCATCCGGAAAGCCCGCTGGGGGGAGGATTTGGAACGCCCCCGCTCAGGGCAGGATCCTGCCCAATCATGGTGTTGCCGTTTATTATGCAATCGTAACTCCATTCTGTTTCATTGATCGTAGTGAGCAGGGCGTTTGTTGCAACGGCATACGGATCGGTGACCGTTATCGACGGGGTTCCGCCCGCGGCACTGCCAAGATTGTTTATCAGGGTGGATGGTATGGTCTGCAGTATGAGGCCGCTGATTAGGAAAAAGGATCCGACTATCAGAGCTGTGGCTATGGCCTCATACAGTTCGCCTATGCCAAAGTTCCTAAGCCTGTCCAACTTTGTGGCCGTGCCTACCATGAAAATTATGGCGGCTATGGTGAACGATAGGAGCACGGCGACGAGCGCTATGGGGAACATGCCGCTCCATACGCTGCAGATCTCTCCCTGTATTGATGATGCAAGGAAACCGAGATTGCAGCTGTACGGTCCGTAGCTTCCGGTGCCGACTTGCGCAAATGCCACTGCGGCAAGCATTGAAAATAGGAGTATGGGCAGAGCGAGCCTTAATTTTTTAACTGCGGTAATGGCCACGTTTGTCATATCAATCCAACCAGCAAAGACATAAAGTCTATCCTTTCACCTATCGCCCTCGAAAAGTCGACTATGAATGCATCGACTATGGTAAAGTTCAGGAAGCCTATGAAGGTGAGCCCGGCGAGCGCGGCGCCAAGTGCAAACACCCATGGGCCGACCGGAAGTGAGGCCGGCGCCCCGAAGACCGCGGGGAGCAGCTGCAGGAACGATACCAATAGGTCGGTGCCCAGCCCGGAAATGGTGCTCGGAGATGAATATATACACAGCAGGGTGCCCGGCGCGCATCCGATCGAATTCTGCAGCGTGGTGTCAATGAAGCCGTATGTTATGGATGTTACGAGCGGGTATATCAGCCCAAGGCCCAGGCCGAGGGCTATCATGGCGCCCCCGAATGTTCTCATGAAGCCGAAAGACCTTGCTATCAATCCGAGTGTTACGAAGAACGCAAGCCACATCAGCGAACCTGCAAGCAGCAGGCTCTGGACCTGGTTTATTATTTCAAGGAGCAATATGCCGGAGAATGCAAAGGAGAGCGCATCCTGCGTCCCCACCGGGAAGAAGCTGCTCAGGGATGCACCGCCATTGAACTGGAGGTCGGTGCCGGTTGGAGCAAGCGTGAGCGTGAAGCCGAATCCCGGGGTGAAGCCCATGAACATCGTCACGAAGAACGTGGCCTCGAACAGGCCGAATGCGTAGCGGTTGAACACTGCCATGTCGCACGTGGCGATGCTAAACACGTCCTGGGCCGACGAGCAGTTGAACTCTCCAGTTGTCGGGAGAAGCCCCACGCTTTGCAGCGCCTGGTTTGGATCCAGGGTGAAGAGATATACGAAGGCCAGAAATATTACGATGAGCGCTATTGAAAGTATGCCCTCGTATATCTGGAAGCGCGCCCATCCCCTTCCGGACGGGCTGTCTATCAGGCCCGAGAGCATAAAGACGAGCGCGGCCACCGCTATAACAGCCAGGACCACGAGGAGCGCCAGTCCGAAGAAGTTTGTGGGAAGCGCGGGCAGCCCGACGGGCTGGCTCTCCGCGAAAATCGGGAATACCATGATGAATATTATGGCTATGGCGAACGCCCTGCGAAGGGAGTTGTTGGCATCATTGCCCTGATCCTTTGTGTTGTTGATCTTCCTCATATTATGTTCCTCAATGTATGCTTTGAAGCCAGGCTCGGCGCCCCGAGAAGATCTCCGGCTCTTTCCATGAAATCAAATGCTATGATGATTGCAAGTATAAATGCGAGCACAAGATAGAGCAGCTGTGCTATTGCACTGACTATTACCCCTTTCGTTATGCCAAGACCCAGCTCGCCATAGGATGGAAGCCAACTGACCCCGGGCTGGATATTGCTCGTGAGCTGGCCGAGCGATGAAGCCGATATCGTGGATGTGGCGACGCTCACGTTCGCTATGAGCAGATAGAGCAATAGCGGGAAGAGCAGGTAGAATGCCACGAACATGCCCAGGAATGATCCGCCCGCCGCTCTTGTGAACGGTATGGTCCTCAATATTATCCCAAGATAGAGGAAGAGGGGGGCTATCGCATAGAATATCGCGAGTATCGCGGCGCCGGCGAGCGGAAGCGCTATGAGACCCACAAGAACGGGTATCAGCTTGCCGTATATCTGGGTGGAAAATGCCAGGCCGGCGAGCGGTTTTGCGCTGAATCCCTCGTTGGTGACGTACGCCCCGTAGGTTATGCTGCTTGAGAACTGGACAATGTCCGAGGCTACAGCCAGGGGTATCAGGTCAGTGGATAGCGCGGTGAGCGAACCGCCTGCAAGGCTGGAGCAATCGTTCTGGAATATGCCCTGGCTTATCACGCCTGGTGCCAGCGCCAGGTAGTTGCCCGGGACCGGCAGCGAGTTTTCAATCTGGAAACCCCCGAGGAATATGAACACTATTATGGCGGTCACCATGACCTCCCCTATCTCGGTCTTTCCAAAACTGACCAGCTGCGGGATCTTTATCGCGCTGCCCAGGAGGTACATAAGGGCGGCGATGTTCAGCATCAGCAGCAGCAACAGCAGCGTTATGACTATCAGGCTGTTGGCCGCGTATATGGGCCCGGAACTGTTGGAGAGCACTTGTGTGCCCACGAAGCTCTGGCAGAATGCAGTGGCATCGCTGTAAGGAGCCGGCAGCGCGGCTGCCGTTGCGACGGGCAGCGCCGTGAAGACGAGCAGAGCAACGCAGGCCAGCATGAGCCTGGGCACGGCTCTGCCACCGAACGCGTGTTTATCCATGTTTTTATTCTCATTCTCCATGCTTGATCACACCAGCCTTGAGAGCCCTGCAAGCTCCACGTCGCCTCCAAGAATTCCGGACAGGCCGATTATTCCTGCGATTGTTATTATTATATTCATGATCGGGAGGAAGTAGGCGGATATGCCAAGTATCCCGTATGCCTGTGTTATCCCGAAAACCATTCCCTCGCCGTCGCTGTAGTACTGAACTGGGCTGAATATTGTGTAGCCTCCGCCGGATCTTGATTTCGCGGACACGTAATTCGCGGCGTTCACTGCAGGGTATGTTCCCTGCGCCGCCCCGAACCCGCAGACTGGAACGCCGAAGGCGCCTACATCATTTATGAATCCTTGGGGATTCTGTGGGGCCACTGACAGCAGGGTTTGCCACCAATCGGAAAGAGGCGGGGCGTTACCGGTTATCCAATTCGATATCAGATGCCACAAGGCGCCAAGGTATATGCCGGGAGTATTGGTATCTATCCAGACAAGGAACTCGCTGCCTGTCAGGCCAGCCCATGGCCAGCAGCCGCAGTCGGACGCTATGCCGCTTATGCTGGGAAGGTTGAAAAAGTCCAGTCCGTACCTATATCCGGCATTGCCGCAGAATATAAGGTTCTGGTCTAGGAAGCCGTAGCCATTGACATTGCCGTTTATCGCAGTGTTGTTGGATGCGAGATACTCTATGGAGAACATCGTCGGATAAATCAGTATGGCGCCTATTGCGATCGCTATCAGCAAACCGCCGATGCGCCTGAGGAAGAATACTCCCCTCAGTACCAGCCCGGCAAACAGCAGCCACGGCCACATGAATATGAAGATGTTGTCGAAGAGAAGCTGTGCGACGAAAGAGCCTATCGCGTAGTAGAGCAGGCTGCTCGTCGTGGTGAGCGCCCTTGTTATGATGTTGATTCCAGCAAGTGGGGTGCCGTAGAACTTCAGGTAGAACGAAGGTGCAGGAGCACCCGGTATGGGAGGGACGCCGAAGACGGGGGCGCCCGCACATCCCTCGGCAGGATCTGCGCCCAGGCAAACTCCCAACGTTATCGTGAACTTGGAAAGGAAGGAGAGGTACGAGTCCAGCACGAAAATGTCATTCAGGGAGCTCCCGGCCTGTGTAGCCAGGTTTGCAGTTACGGTCGCAGCCGCGGCAAGGGGATAATCAATCAGTTCTGTGCTGTCAGTGCCGAGACTGCCCGCCGCCGCGGCATTAACGATGTCGCACACGCTGGGGTTATTCATCGGGCTGGATGGATTGCTCAAAAATTCGGTGCCGACTAGGCTTCCGGGGAGACCGAAGGAGCTCGTGCTTGCCGACTGCTGCGCAATGCTGCTGCACATTGCGCTGACCGTGCTCGGCGTCAGGACAGTATGATTGGTGCCGGTGACAGACTGCCAGTATAGATTGCCAAATAGGAGCAGCGTGCCTATGACTATTCCGGCTATGAGGGCGGTTGCCACTACCTGGTAGAACTCTGCCTTGGCGCCGGCCTTCACCGTATTGTTTGCGAGGATGGAGCCGGCCATGTACCATAGGGCGGCTATGAGCGCGTCTATGGTTATTGCGAGTATCACTAATGGAAGATAGCTTGCCTGGATGCTTGAGAATGCGGTGGGCGGGACCGCAAGCAAAGCGCCGCTGTGGGCCAGTGCATAAATTATATTTTGTTCCAGCATCATCACACCTATATGGCAGACCAGAAGCCTGCAGCTCCCTCAATCCCTGATTCCAGGGCCTTTGCAAATCCGATTGCAAAGCCAAGCGTAACGGTTATATTTATCGCAAAAAGCACCACCACTATGAACATGAATTCTGAGATGGAGAGGGCGATGTATTGCACTCCCTGTATTATCTGGTCGCCGCTGGCATTGACAATGCCGACGAACGGTATGGCGCCGGGGAGCGAGCTGACCTCGTTGGATAGTTGTATCATGAAGGCAAAGAAATCGCTCGGGCAGATGGGCAGCGCAAAGGATATGAAAGGGAGGGGGAGGTTGTACGAGCATGCCGTCGAGGAAAACATGCTGTTCAGGTTGTCATGCGAATATGTTATCAAAAGGTAACCCGCCTCTGGATTGCACGCCGCGGTGTTGGTCGCCCCGATTGCGCACGGGGTGAAGAGCCAATGTATGAAATATGAATCGACGACCACCATCACCGGGTACACTATGTACAGCGCTATCGCTATGGCTATCATGGAGTTCGCCGCGTATCTCAGGTTCGCGCCACCGAAGGGGAGCGACCGCATTACCAGCGCCACTGGGAGTATTATCGCAAATGCAGAGGCCTGCGATATGACCAATATCAGGTACTGGAACAGCATTATTCCAACACCCAGCATCACCATCGGGGAAAGTATGTCCAGGAATAGCCCGCTGAGTATCGTGTACGGGGCGGAGAGGTCGACCCCTACTGGCATTTCTATTGATACCTGGACGGGTCCCACATTGAATTCTCGGGCGAATGTGGGCCAGAGCTCTCCCAGAGCCGAGCTGATCTGCGACCATATTGCGGCCACTATCGCATACGAATACGAAAATGCATACAGCTCTATGCCGAGCCGCGGCCCGGTGTCAAAGGCATAATTTCCTGTGTATGCAAGGGCATAGGCGAACGGATCACCCGGCTGCGTGGAGGCCGTAACTGCGACATTCGCCTCCTGGAGTGCCGGGAAGGGAATGCAAACCGAGGATCCTACAAATGTGCTGCACACTACAGAACTCTGCGTTACTGGATTTGGGTTGCCTATCGCGCTTGTCACGCTAGCCGCTGCGCTGCATATGAAACTAGTGGTTCCGAGCAGCGCCAGTATTATTATCATGCTGATGAAGACCTGGGTCAGCTCCATCTTCACCACGCCGTTGATCTTCATCCTTGTGCCCCCCGGGAGGAACCTGCTCGCCAGGTAGACGAACGAGAGCACGGCTATCGAGAGCAGTATGACCAGAAAGTTGTTCCCCAGCCAGCTTGTTCCATAGGTGCATGTGTACGCCATTTTGATATCACGCGAGTTTCATTTTTCCCACACCGAGTTTTATCTGTCCTCCTAGCGCCCTGGCTATCCCCTGCGCTATTGTCACCCCGATTATGAGATCGAGGATGAAGAGCACGAACTGTATCACCACTGGGAGCATAAATATGAACATGGGGTTAAGTATTGGATAGATGTCGCCACCCACAAATGCGCTGAGCGCACCGCAGTATCCCGTGAAGAACGCCCAATAATCGTTCTCTCCAGTAGTAAATAAAGGAATAGGAGGGCATGCGACAATAGTAGATGACCCCAATCCACCCGGAAGGCCTGAGAATACCACGCCCACCAATGGGTTGAATTCGGATATAACGCCGCAGAGCAGGGTGCCGAGAACGCCGCTCGGGCAGGTGGAGTTGAACGCGTTCAAAATGGCCCCGGAATTTTCTGGATACAAGGGCGAGAAGAAGTAAACTATTGGGGCATTGAACATCGCCAGGAGCGCCGGGTATATTATTGCCCCTGCTATCGCTAGGGCTATTAGCGTGGCGCCTATCGGCCTGAGGAACGGTGTGGCCCTGAAGATCAACCCTAGAGGAAGAAGCACACCCAGAGATATGGCAATTACGTCTATGAAAATTGCATACTGGGTTTCCAGCACAAGCATCATCGGAAAGATAAGGAACGTGAACACCAGCCCAAGGATGTGCGAACCTCCAGTCACGGGGTTCGCGTCTATTATGGAGCCCGAGTACAGGTTGAAATCAGATCCGAGGTTCAGGCTGCCAATAAGGGTGTCACCCGCAACGGGCAGCGGCGGGAACGGTATTGTGAAATATGTATTGAGCCTTATGGATTTTAGGAATTCCGCGCCCATGGAGATACCGAGGAGGTTGTTGAAAGATTCATTGGTGTAGTTTATCGACCCCAGTGAACATCCTGTGCCGAATGTGGAGTACGCAGTATAATACATTAGGTCAAAACCGTTTGTAGATGCGCTGGCGCCAAGGCATTTAAGAGGGGCGGTGACGCCAGGGAGTAGGGAGGCAAGGGCTCCGGAGATGACTATCACGGAAAGTATCACCCCTACTATTAACAGGCTCTTTATCGCCTCCCAAAGCTCGCCCTTGTACCATCCCTTGAACGACTGTATGGCAAGCACCTCGCCGATCAGGTAGGATATCGCGACTATGGTAAACGACAAAAGGATGGCTATGAATACAAACGGAACCGCGCTGTTTATGCACGTGGCCAAGTCAGGAACCGTGCCGCTGGCGGTCGCGCAGTAAAAATTGGTGAGTTGCGTGCCGAGCGATGAGGCGCCTGCAGTCGATTGAAGCGCTGCAAAAATGAGAGCAACAATGGCCGCAAACCTTAGACCGGAAGGCATGCTTTAAGATAATCTGATAAGGTATTTATACTATGTTCCCGTATGCAACCGTGATATTTTATCCCTATCTCTTTAGCATCGGGAACCTGGCCATGTATGACTGGCTCTGCAGCACGACAAGGAATGGCATTATGAAAAGGGAGTTGAATATCAGTATTAGGTAGCTTGAAAGCGCGGCGCCGCCCACCGCTATGAAAATGGAGTCGAATACGCTTAGGAGCATAAACCCGGCAACGAACCAGAGCAGTATGTTGTCCAGCCGCTTGAAGAAGAATGAAAAGCTCTGCTGCATCGCCCTCCTCAGGCCTTTTTCATCAACGACTATTGACGCCGGGGCGTAGAAGAACAATGGCAGGATCACTATGCTCAGCACAGCTGCATACACCTCGCTCGCGTTCAGCACGTAGGCGAGCATGTTGAAAAGGACGACCAATACCGTGTATATGAGCAGGACGACGAACACCCTAGAGGTGTACTTCTCTAGCCCATCCATGACCTCCTTCCTTATTCTTGTCTGCGTCCTGCTGTGCTTTACTATGACATTTATGGCCACTATCGCAAAGCTCAGGAAAAGAAGGGAAAGGAGGATCGAGAATGTTATCACCGCTGTGGTGAACGGGGTCAGGTTTGTGAGCACGCTGGCCAGCCTCAGGAATATGCCCCCCATGTCGTTGTATGTCGGGAACGATGCAAAGGCTGGGATCAGGAACGCGATTATGAAGGATATGGAGAATAGCAGTATCAACGGCAGGTGGCTCACGTATATTTCCGATGAATATTGGAGGGTGCTTTTCATTGAAACCACCGCGACCTGCGATAAGGATGGTTTAGATGGCAAGGAATATAAAGCATGCACTAGACTTTAAAGAAACATTGAATCAAAATAGTAAAAATCAAAAATAAAAGTGTGCAAGGTGTACGCCTTGCACCAGAGCAGTTGCGTTAGCTGTTCGGCTTTAGCATCCTCCTGCCGTCTGCGCATTTGCCACAACGGTCGTTGATGAGTATCCTGTCAGCACAGTCAGGATGTATGGGGCAAGGACTGCTATTATGATGCCTACTACGCCGCCGAGCACCATTCCCATTCCGTATCCCTGCATTGTCCCTTTTGAGGAACCAGGCATCAGGTGCGAGCCCGCATATAGTGCACCGCCCAATATCATCAGCATCAAGCCGATCACAAAGATGGCGGTGGACACTGTTTGATAGACCTGGACTATGGAGCAGAGTACGCTGTTGCTCCCAGCTGTCGACGCAAAGGCCGGCGCAGCCATTATGCTCAATAGCGCCAGAGCCGCAAAGCCCAGTCTGAATACGTTGTTGTTCGCCGCGGACAACAGCTTGTATATTGGATTGTTCATGCATTACACCATTATGTTTTCAGATAATAACTGTGTGAGGAAGGTTTATAAATCTATCCACCAAGAGTTTTCTCCTTTTAAATAGTTTTTGATACCGGAAGTATGAGAAATATCCTCCAGAGTGGCCGTTATGGACAGGGTATGGAATACGGTGCTGTAATTATAGGATTGACTCAACCCTTTCCGAATGTCAGGAAACAGCAGGGCAGGCGCCGAGCAGGTTTGCAATTGGTATATTCGCAATCTGGGACACAGCATATACGGACACCGCCGCTATCGCCACGCCCACTATCCCGCCAATCACCATGCCGATCGCATATCCCTGGAGCGTGCCCCTCTGTTGCGACGGAAATATCGAGGAGCTTTCATAGAGTATTGCCCCGATTATCGCAAGCATCAGGCCTATGAGGAATATGATCCCATTGATCGTGGAGTATATGCTGCAAAGTTCCCCGCTGAGCGGCGCGACCACTGCGTTTCCAAAGTTTGTCCCGCTGCTGCCTATTGTAAATGGAGGACCCACAACAAATACCGATCCTGCCACGAATGTATTCTGGTACATCTCACATAGAAGGTATGTATTTGCGGCGAGGCCGCTGCCTGCAGGAGGGGGGGCACCGGAAGCGGTGGTCCATGTGGCGGTGCAGCTGTCGCCATACTGCGGATAACCTGATATTGCAATTGAACATCCTATCGTAGAGGAGCCCTGCCGGACAGGCGTCCATGCGCCATTGAGCTGCGGGGTGTAGCTTACCAGGCACCCTCCTTTGCCGCCGTCCGCGCTTGTACCGGTGCACGCCTTGCCGGACGACTGCGTGACATCTGAGCACATGCTCTGCAGGTTGCCGATCTGCGCATTCTGCCCTATTGGCAGGAAGTATACGTTTGCGGGATAGTTTAGCGCTTCGTCGATGTTCGCCGTGATGGTGGATGGGTCGTAGTTTCCATTCTGGTCCGGCTGCATGCCATTGAAGACGGTTATTGTGCCGGATGCTGAACCGAGAAGGGTGTTGGTGCTGCTTATTACTGTGGGAAATTCTTCGTTGCTGGTCCCGAAGAGGCAGGTGGAGCCATTGCATTGTGCGTTAACGCTTGCAAAGAACAGGGCGGTGTTCGCCGTTGAATAAGCATATGGGGGAGTGCCGACGGACCACCCATCTCCGTTAGGATAGCCGTAGTTGGATCCCATTTGGAGAGGAGAGGTATAATTATAAAGACAGAATGCATAATTGCCGGTCGTCGTTGGGATCCAGGATGGCACCGCCCATCCTCCCAAAGTTTCGCTTTCTATCAGGCACGGTAGCCCTGCCGCGCCGGCTACGTTGCCGCATGACGGGAGCGACACGACATTGCCGTTGGGGCCGAGTGGGGAAACACATCCCGCGGCGGTTGATCCGCCCGCGGCTTCCAGATACAAGTTTGGAGCTGAAGGATAAACGCATGGACCATTGCATGCGCCACTTACAGGAGGAGTCAAATCTCCCTGCAGATACCAGTACCACCAAAAGGGGGATTTGGTGCTTGTGTCCGGAATTGGATTCAGGATGCATCCCTTTATGCCCTTACCTCTGGTTGTGCTGTAGCAAGCCCCGGAGAGCTTCCAGCCTGAGCTCGGGTTCTGCATTTGCAGCATCCCGGGCTGGTCTGCTCCTGTAATATTTATGCTGCCTATCGCGCTCCAGCTTGGGCCGGCTGGAGTTTGGGGAGGCGGGCCCTCATTGGTGCCCTGGTAGAAGCCGCATACATCATACACCCCCTGCGGCAGCGTATCGTTTGTTATGTATGTCATGTTGCAATACGTGGGGCTCCAGCCCTGCGCCGAAGCTGGCATTGCCACGTTCGCAGTATCGAAAAGGCAGGGAGGATATGGATTCTGGGCGAAGCCACCGGTGCTGATGGCCTCATTGCAAAGAACATTCGTCGGGGAAGATGAGGTCGTGAGCGTAGTGGTCAGCTTGTCCGGGGCGGCGCATGAACCCCCGGGCGCGGAGAGCTCTATGAGCGTAGCGTCTGTGCACGAAGCATTGTATACTACCTCGCTGATGTAGGTGGAGGTTCCCGGGATCAGCTTCGTCGCGGCAATGCTGAGTTGGCTTGATATTGGATATATGCCGTTTAGAACAACCTCCGCATCGACAAGACTGCTGCAGGTGCCACTTCCGGCGCCGGAAGTTATAAACACGTTATATGTGCCCGGGGGTTCTGATATTGTATTCTGGTATGTAAGGCACCAGTCCGTCGTGTGGCCTGAATCCACCACAGTCCCGCTGATTGTGTTTGTTATCTTCCATGAAACATAACCGGTGCTGCCGCCGCCAGCGGAGAGAGCGAGCTGCCCGCCTGTCCATATGCAGATTGCATTGGTAGATGTACTGTAAGCACTTTCAGATACTGAAAAGCCGTTGCAGCTGTTGCTGATGGATCCGCTAGAAGTTACAAAAAGGGTCTGGAAGACTTGCAATCCGTCCGTAGTGTCAAAAGCGCTTACCGTGGAGATGCCTGGGGCCGTGGCGGTTATGAGATCCTTCGTATTGGTTGCAACAGGATTAATTGATATACTCAGCGTGGGCATGCCGCTACTGTAAGTTCCAGGATTTGCCTGTGCTATTGTATTGTACGGCAGGAGAACTAGCATGGATATTACGATACAGAGCATCACTGTTTTAGGAAGACTGCGATTCGTCATATTACCCTTTCCTTTTCGACTTAATTAATTATTAAGAGGTATTTAAATTACTGATAGTTTTGCATTCCATTCCAAATCGCGACCTGCTGATCAAAACTACGTTATTGATTTTGTACTTGTTATATTGACTACGGATTTACGGGAGGATTTGCACCGTAGTTATACGTATATAGAGATCCATTACCGCCGGAAGCGCCTTGGAGAATGCCGTTTTTGCCATCACAATTTGGACCCATAGTACCTGCCTGACCGCCACTATAAGATATACCGCTCGTTGATCCCAGCACAGAATTGAACGCCAGCACCACTATGCCACCACCGCCACCACCGCCTTGCCCTGCAAATACGCAGCCCTCCTGACTTTGTTGCGTAGTGCTAGGGGATCCGCCCATTTGACCGCCGGCCAATATAGTACCAGGGTTTAACACCACAGCCTGGATGTACAGGCCATATGCACCCGAACCGCCGGCTGCGCCTGCTTCAGCAGCGCCATTAATACATCCGGAGCCGCCGCTGCCGCCTCCTGCACCCTCGAGATATTGATACATCCCATTACCAAACCATGATGCCAGATTATTCTGCCAGCCCGCCGGCAGCTTGGCATTTGCCCCAGAGTATGGACCCGCGCACGATCCTCCGTTGGTATCGCATCCTATTCCATTGGCACCATCTGTTGTGCCAGATGCGGGAAGGGTAAATCCCCCATAACCTGTTTGTGTTATGGGTGCTGAACCTGTGTAATAGCACGAGGGTTCGCCTCCTCCGATACCGCAATTGCTCTGAGAGAGATAATTGTAATCGCCCACGCCCCCTCCGCCTGAGCCACCATAGGATGAGCTTGCGGAGATGCCATCATTTGCATATGAGCCGCTGCCGCAGCTTCCTCCGCAGAGGACACTGCATGCGCTTGGCTGTACACCACCTGGGGCGCTGTTCCCTGTTATTATCATGCCAGAGTTAGTAAACACTCCTCCAGTTATTATACTGTAGCCCGCAGTTGTGAGTGTAACACCGGGTGCGATTGTCACATCGCACTGAGTATTCACGTCACCGCCGAGGGTCTGGCTGGAGGAGAATATTGTCTGGCATCTCGGATCGACGATCAATGTGGCCTGCGAAGACGTGCCGGTCAATGTGTCAATAGCAGTATAGGTGTAGCTGCCTGGCGTGTCCCATATTCCAGTGCTCCCAGAGCATCCGCCTGTACCGGAACAGACCGTCCCAGTGCTGCCACCGGGGCCAATCGGACCAGTCACTTTACACGTGTCTCCACTCACTCCGAATGGCAGCGCACATATGACTGTGGAACTCTGATATGTGAATATTGAGCTTGGGTTTATGCTTATCGTTGGAGGGGGTGCGGGCTGGACGTTGAGTATTATAGAATTGGTGGTGTCCAATGTGGTGTCGGTAGCTGTATAGGTGTAGCTGCCTGGCGTGTCCCACGGACCCGCTTTTCCAGAGCAGCTGTTTGTCGAGGGCCCGCAGATGACCGTGCTCCCCTGTATTATTTCCACGCTATCCCCGCTTAGGACAGTGGTGGCGGTGACGGTTGTGCTGTGATACGCGTATATAGGATTGGCTGCAAGTTTTATTATCGGAGGGGGAGGGGTTGAGGTAAGAGTTGCTGAATTCGCAGTTTGGGTTGTAGTATCTAAGGCCCAGTATGTGGTTGTGCCTATGCTTGAAGGTGTGACTGAAGCGGTGCACGTTCCCGCGCTTGGCCCGCATAGCGGGGTTCCGAAGAACGACGCCGACACCTCACACAAGTCAGTGCTTGGGAAGCATGTTGCAGTGACCTGCGCACTGCTTCCGGCGTATACTGGGTTGGGCACTATTGAAATATCTGGAACTGTTGGAGATGGAGGCGGGAGTATTGTATTGGTGCTCGGGGTGTTGAATCCCTGTAATCCTGCACCGCTGCATGAATTGAGCGCCAATATCTGCCCTACAGACAAACCTGTGCCCACGGTGAGGAAGTATATAGATACCACGGTTATCACCGCGCTGGCAACGCCGGCTATGACCAATCCCATTCCATAAGCCTGGGCCTGGCCCCTCGCCTGCCCTGGCAGGAGCGATGCGCCCGCATAGAGGACGGTGCCGATGAGCATTATCACCAACGCGAGCACGAAAAGAGATTCCGATACATACAGGTACAGGGAGCACGCCGTATTCTGTATCGAATTGAACCCCGCAGGGGTACCGGTCGATGTCGAGCAGAATGGGTTATAGCCGTTGCAGGAGCCGGTGGTGAAAAATGTGAATCCCCAGAACATCCCGTTGTCGGTTTCCGGGGAGGTTATACCGTCACCCTGGACGGCCGGATTGTATGGCGGGACATTCTCGTATGCACAGACCTCGTAATTATTCGGGGACAGGCGAGAGGAGTCGAGTTCCGCCGAGACCGCAACCGGGTCGGTTGACGATAGTGTGGTGTAGCCCGCGCTTCCCAAAAGGCAGGGAAGGTTTGCGGTTGTCGGGTCTGCCATGATCTGCGAAGAACGGCGCACGGCTACCGTGTAGGTCGGGCACGCAGGCATTATCCCTGGATCTACACAGTACTGGCTGCTGAAAAGGGCGCCGCTCACGGAGTCCGGGCTCGACAGTTCAAGATATATATTGGTAGGGTTCTGCAAGGACGTCTGGTAGCTGCCGGTGGAGCACCCGGAACATGTTATAGCCGTGCCCACCGCCGATATGCTGTATGTATTTGCACCGGTATTAATCGCGTTTACTTGCAATGGGGAGAGCATGTTGTAGACCGGTACATAATACGGCCCATAAACCACGTTTCCATCGGCGCCTGATCCCCCATAAAGGGCATTTGCCAATATTGCATTTGTTACGGCAGTGCCAGGCGTGTCCGGCGATGACACAAAGCTTGACGGGATGCTGGTTGTTTCTCCATTGTACGTCCAGTAGCATTGCGCCGCATCCCCATTGCAGGCGCCGGTGGTTCCCGCCCTTGAGATATCCGCCACGATGATAGTGTAACATAGATTGTAGATTCCCGGACCCTTGTTTATGATTCCGGCACCGTTTATCATGTTGTCAGTGACCCATCCAGTAGCCACGCAGTCGAACGGACCTAGGCCGTGTCCCGGGCCGCATGAGCTTGCTGCGCCAGGCTGGCATTGGCCGTTTTCGTACCCGCAGGTGCCTGCAAGTTCAGATGGGCCATTCGTGTACGGCCATCCTCCCTGAATATTTGACATCTGGGCAGAGCTGGGGCACTGGTAAACCCAGAAATAGCATGAAGGGCCGTACTGGCAGGTATTGGTGCCAACGTCGTAGCCAGTCTGCACCTCCTGGCAGTAATTGTTTATGCCGTTTACAGAGGCGTAGATGGATACCTGCGTGGAGCCGCCGGTGAGCGTGCTTGGCTGCAGCACCGACACGTCCACTGTGTTGAACACATTTGCTATCGAGGGCGCAGGGCCGGAGCATGCGGATACCGCTGCGGCCTGGTGCAACAGCACAGATAGCAAAACAAATGAGATGAAGAGCGTGAGAAGTACAGACGCTGCTGGTTTGGCTGGCATTCTTGGACCACTGGCCCTGCACGATCCGCATGGAGCGTGCACGGGAACATTAGTATGTATCTGGGGGCTTTTAAATATTTATTTGAATGCAGGGGGAGCGCGGTTGTCATTTGCATATCCATGCGTCGGGCACGGATGGGCAGGACGGGTTTGATCCATCGTGGAGGAAGGTGCATGTCTTGCCAACCGGGCATGTACCACTAGTACAGCCATTGCCACCAGGGCCTCCGCCGCAGGTATACTATTGTGATATGGTGGTTGTGGTGGTTTTGATGGTTGTCGTGGTTGCCTTGCAATTAAATACCGGTTTGGCGCCGTTAAGCCCGCAGCCGCTGGTGGAAGTCATCACGCAGGTTTCACCGGAGGGATAGTAACTGAAGCCGTAGTATTGCCCGCAGAAATTCGAGCCAGGTACGGTGGTGGTGCCCACCGATGTGCTCAATGAGGTGGCGGTTATGGTTGTTGTGGTGCTCGTGGTTATTGCCGGCGCCTATGCCCTGCAGAGGCTTATCGCGTTGACAAGCGAGGTTTGATTCACTGAAGACAGCGCGTAAACCCCGATCACCGCAATCAGGGCGGCTATCACTCCCACCATGATAAAGCCGGTGCCGTAGCTCTGGATAGGGCCCCTTCCGGCTCCGGGAAGAAGAGTCGAGCCGGAATACAGCACGGCCCCAAGAAGCATCATCAAGAGGGCAAATATAAATAGGGAGTCATTTATTGCACCGTAGACGCCGCATGCGATGCCGGCATACGAATTGGGATTCAATGAATTGTAAACTCCTATTCCTCCCGGGCCGATACCGAATGCACAGCCTGGGCACAAGGAGTTTGGCACCTCCTGTGGGTTCGGGAACGCTGTGCAATACCCATTTGCGCAATCGACAGACATCGAGGCGAAGAAGGGGGAGAAATACATTGAGTTTGCATTGCAATTCAACCCAAACACGGAGCAGTAATTGGAATAGTCTACTGCGTATACCAAGTAGTTACCAGTTCCCAGATATTGCGTATCGAAGGGCTGCTCATATGTGAAGTTCTGGCTGTTGCCGTACGTGTTCGTGGTGTACCCGTTCAATATGCATGAATCCTCTGCCACGCTATTGCTAGGATTGTAGCTCCAGTACAACAGGGGGCACGAGTAGCTGGGAAGAGTACCACAGCCCGGACCCACAGACATGCAGGTCTCGCTTCCTGATGATGTAATGCCAAACAGGTAGCTGCCCCCTCCCCCTCCTGGACAGTTGATGGCCGATATGATCTCTGGCACGGTCAATGGAGGAGTATAACTGTAAAGAGCCATGGTGGGCACGGGGGAAATTGCACCACTGCAGGAAAACCCAGGAGTGGGTGCTATCTCTGCGGCCGAGGCGCCGAGGTTCCTGCCAGCCGCTATGGAATTTTCTGTTCCAGCAAACCCTATGTAGCAGAGATCACCCACCGGACATATCTCTGGCTTTGTCCCGATGGGATTTGAATATGACTGCATTGCAACGATCTTGATCATTATCGTGCTGCCTTCCCTGAATTGCTGTGGCGGAGTTACGGAAGGAACAAGGGTAAGCCCGTAGCTCCAGGAGGGCACCTTTGTTATATTTATTGTGGTGCATGAAGCGAGAGTTGCGGAACTGGGGTTGCCGCTGCTATCGAAATACGCACAGTATTGTGCATAGTGGTTTACACCAGGCCAGCCGCCATAATCATTGGTGTTTGTAAAGTTTGATATCTGGCATGTCCCGCCCGCGCCGGAGTTGCAGCTGGCGAACACCGTTGGGTCGTGGAACCAGCAGGCGTTGGAGACCGACGACCAACCGACCAACCATCCGGTCTGGCCGTACTGGCTGCACTGCGCTCCCCCTACGCTACCCAGATTCTGAGGAGGCTGCACCGTATTGGCAAATATGACAAAGAACGTATCCTTCTGCAAGTTGGACGGGGAGTAACAATTTCCCAGCGTTGCAACAACATTGCCTATCGCGAAAGATACGTTTGAGGACGTGCCGACCATTATTATGCCGGGATATGCAATCAAGGAATTTGAAAGCGGTGACACAATCCCTGTGCCGCTGCTGCAGGGCGCTATTGAAGTAGTTGTTGAGCTGCCAGTTGTGGTGGTTGATGATCTGCCAGGTATTGTAGTAGTGGAGGTGGGTGGGGGGCTGCCGCTCGGACAAGTATTGCCAGAAGCATACCAAAGTTCCAAAAACTTTGTGAAGGCGGTTATGTTTCCGGGGAGAATATTCAACCAGTCGCCGCTCACGTTGTGGCATGTGCCAACTGCATCTTCATAAAACTGCAGTCCTGTTATCGGAGTCCTTCCAGAAGTAAGACCCCCTAGCGTGACTATACTGCCGCCGTTGCTGATGGCATTGGACATTATCTGCGTGGCCTCATGGTTTAGGAAGCTGTTGAATGTGTCGCTTGAGGATTGCAGGGATTGCGCCTGGATGCTGAAGATTCGGCCAAGTGGGGGCGGCAGCGTCGGGTTTCCGGAATAGGTAACGCCTATCTTCTCGCCGTAGTCGCCGTAGTAGAACCTGGTTGCATCGCAGCCCCACTGGCCAGGACAATATGACGACAGCGTACCGTTGTCCCCCGTGATATCCAATCCCGGCGCGGGGATGTATATCAAGCCGTGCAGGCGGGCCCACGCAGCGACTATGGACGAATATGACCATATGTAATCCTGTTCGGACTGGGGTGTGTTAGGCCATTTCTCATTGTCGTACTGTACGGCCGTGATAGGAACTGGAGATGACGGTACCGGAGGGTTCTTACCTGTGCATGTGCTTACGCTCGTGCAACCAGCGAAGCCTTGCCAACTGTCAATTTTAATCATGCAGTGCGCATTCGGTATATATGTGCACTCGGTGTATGGGCCGCCAGGGTTCACATCCATGTAGGTATTTGGATTGTTGAACCACTGCTGAAGGAGGGCGTTTGACGTGCCTCCCGACATCGGGCTCCCGCTGCATCCTCCGGAGTTGCAGCCGGTAGCCACGCCGAAGTCGGCTATATTTGAATATTGGTTTATGCCGAGTATCCATGTCTCGGCATATGCACCATATGAAAAATACGCAATCAGGATTGAAACGAGAAGAATCGTCCTGCCCCTGCCCGAGAGCGCCATATGCACCGGATAATAATGGCTACATCCTTTTAAATATTTAGTTTATCAGTGTGCAATGTCCCGTTTTCGATGTTAGGTCAGAATCCAGGGCAGAACGTGGCTATGTTTGTGGCTGAAGTGCTGAATATCTGGCCGAGCAGCCATGGCGCCAGCATCGCTATTATCGCGCCTATTGTGCCGCCTATCACCAGGCCCATCGCATATGCTTGCACCTGCCCCCTCGCGGATCCTGGAAGGATCTGCGCACCCGAGTAGACTGCGCCCCCCAAAATCATGAGGGTCAATGCCAATATGAACACCGCGTCGTTGACCACAAAGTATACGCTGCATATCGCGTTTGTGACATTGCTCTGCGCGCCGCTCGTACCGGAGAGCGCCGTCCCCAGCAGCACGAACGCCGTCATCAGCACGCGCAGGATGTTCGGAAGGTTGGCTTCAACTTTGGTCATGGAATCGGTCTAGAAAATTGAGACAGTATAGATATATATTGTTTACACTCGTGGCGGATACATGCATTTGTGAGCTTGCGCTCACAGGAGACTGCCAACATTGCCGACTATGCTCTGGTAGGCCTCGCACGATGTCCATTGCACCGGCTCTTCCCCCCTCTTTATCGCGGACCTTACCTCCTCGGCTTCCCTGCCGGACCAGACCTTCCCGAGGGCGAACCCGACCTCCCTGACATTGGCGATCTTCTTGTCCCACATTATCGACGGATATATGTTGCCCCAGCTGTCCAGGAAGAGCGAGGCCTCGAGGCTCCTGCTTTTCATTGGCTGCTTGCCGGTCTTGGCAAAAACCAGGAGGTTCTTCAGGAATGCGCCCTCGACAAGCTGCATCGGTTCCATCTGCATTCTCCTCATCTTCAGGAACTGTTCCAGCTCCGCAACCATGTCGTCGCTGGCAGCCTTCACCTGGCTGTTCTCATTATGGTAATAGTTGGAGGAGTTCTGCGCCAGGTTTATGTGGAAATCGTTCGCGGTTGTCCCGGGTAGCTCCTTCATGACCTCGTTCACCGTCCTTATCAGCTGCCCCTCGTTGAACTTGTTTATAGTGTAACCGAAGAGAAAGGAGAAGCCAGGATATTCCTTCTTCATCTCCGTGAATTTCCTTGCGAGGGCCATCACCCTGTCGAAATTGCCCGGCACGCCCCTGACCCTGTCGTGGACCTCCCTGTGGCCATCGAGGCTTAGGGTCATCACCACTCTCGGTATGCCAAGCTTCAGTATCTCGGTGAGCCTGCTTACCACGAGCTCGTTGCTGCAGAGGGAATTTGTCGGCATCGTGAGGACATAGAGTTTCCTTGATTCCTCCTTGAACGCCCTTGCTATTTCGACTATGTCGCTCCTCAGGAACGGCTCTCCGCCTGTGAGCTCCACCCATTTAAAGGAATTGTTCTTCTTCGCAAACTCCCTTATCTCCTCTATCGTCAGTTCCCCGGTGGGCTTGAGCTGCCATATGCTGCAGTGCAGGCACCTGGACTGGCACCTCATCGTTATCGCAAAATTCAGCTTGTAGGGCAGCTGCAGCCTTGTGAAATTAGACCTCAGCGCCGTGGCCCCCAAACCTATGAATTTATTAGTATGCATGTCCGCACCGTCAGTTCAAATCCGTAAATAGGATATTTGCATTACAGATATTTATACCAGAGCCCCCGATACAATAAGTACGATATGTATCTGCCATATTTGTTGTTTTATCTGGAAATGGTTGTGCGATAGCTAGGCCTTATAAATTCATAGTGGGAAAACCCACGACTTTCAATCATGGGATGAAAGCAGGCGCGACACAAAATGTATAAACATTGGCAGGCAAGTGAACATGGTCATCTTGAAGACGGCGTATAAATTCAGGGCGTATCCTTCGCAGATACAAAAATCAAGACTTCATCACCAGATGTCCCTATCAAAACAGCTATGTAATCTTCTCCTTGAACAATCACAAAAACACTTTAAGGATACTGGAAAGACTTTCACAAAATACGACATGAACAAATGGATTACGAAATTCAAGAGAAAGAATCCGGACTTCAATGAACTCCATTCTCAGGTTTGTCAGAATGTCGCAGACAGAGTATCAAAAGGATACAAAAACTTCTTCAGGAGGATAAGGGAGAGAAAGCAGGGAAAGAAAGTCAGGGTTGGATTTCCACGTTTCAAATCCTATGTTTCGTCATTGACCTACCCTCAGGACAATGGATTCAAGATAGAAAGGAAAAGAATATCCCTCTCAAAGATAGGAAGAATCAATTTCGTGAACCATAGGGAAATCGAAGGAAAGGTAAAAACCGCCACAATAAAACAGACCAAATCTCAGGAATGGTATGTCACCATTTCTGTCGAGAAGGACGACGTGCCGATATTTTCCAATAATAAACCGCAGGTAGGAATGGATTTGGGACTGAAGGAATACGCAACCTTGTCAGATGGGACAAAAATATCTAATCCAAGAATCTCCAACAAGTCAATAGACAAACTGAAAACGATTCAGAGGAGATTGTCAAAAAAGAGGAAAGGAGGAAGGAACAGAAGACTTGCAAAAATCAAACTTGCAAGAATCTCTGAACACATTGTAAGACAGAGAGGGGATTTCCTTCACAAGACTTCTCATAATCTCGTGAATTCATACTCATTCATTGCATACGAGGAATTGAAGATTGCAAATATGGTAAAGAACCATAATCTTGCAAGGCAGATAACGGACGTTTCTTGGGGAAACTTCATCCAATATCTTTGCTACAAGGCTGAGAACGCTGGTTGCAAAGTGGTTGGAGTGAACCCAGAGAATACCTCGAAAACATGCAGTGGATGTGGAAATATACAGGACATTGAATTGAGCGAAAGGACATATCTCTGTCGGCGATGCGGACTGAAAATTGACAGGGATTTGAACGCATCAATCAATATCCTAACTACCGCAGGACTTGCGGGAAGTAACGCCTCTGGAGACGTTGTAAGACCTCAACTACGGGAGGCTGTCGTCGTTGAATCAGGAACTAAATTTGGTGTTTCACGATGACCAATCAAAAGAACGCCATTGGAAGCCAACGACATTCGGTCGTTGGAGGATGTCAACTTTCTATAGTTATACCAACCCTGAACGAGGAGAAGAATATAGGGCGCCTGCTCGTGCAGGTCAAAAGGATTGTGGGCAGCTACAGCCATGAGATAATAGTGGTGGACGGTGGCGCCGGCGGGCCCTCGGAGGATGGCACGGTCAGGACAGCAAGGAGGCACGGGGCAACGGTGCTGTATGACAATGCTGGAAAGGGCTCCGCCCTGATAAGGGGGTTCAGGGCGGCAAGGGGCAGCATAATAATCTCGATGGATGCGGACCTGTCGCACAGGCCGAAGGAGCTAAAACTGCTCATTTCGGGGATAGAATCGGGCTATGACATCTGCGTGGGCTCCAGGTTCATGTCAGGCGGCGGCTCGGCCGACATGCCACCCTTCCGCGTATTCGGGAACAAGGTGTTCGTTGCAATGGTGAACCTTCTCTATGGCTCCAGGTACTCCGACATGTGCTACGGATACAGGAGCTTCACAAAGCACGCGCTCAGGAGGATAAGGCTGCGGGAGAAAGGGTTTGGCATCGAGACCGAGATAAACATAAACGCCAGGAAGGCGGGGCTGAAGGTCCTCGAGGTGCCGAGCTTCGAGAAGAAGAGGGCGGAGGGAGAGGGAAAATTGAGGAGCTTCAACGACGGCCTTGTCATACTGGGCGTAATAGCAAAGAATCTTTTTGTCTAGCCCGCATTTTTTTCATGTGATGTTTTCCATGTAGTAGAAGCCGAAGGTCTTGTTCATCGGCACGTACGTTGCATTGACAATGGGAACCAGCGTCGATATGCCGCGCAGCCCGGTGCAGAGATTGTTCGGCGTGTAGCACCAGTACCCATAATCGACGACCACGCAGCCGTACTGCTTCTGAAACGAGGACAGCGCCGTGCTGTTGTAGGCGTAGAACATCTGGGCTGAGGTCTTGTTGACCAGGTTCATGAGCGTGGGATCGTAGCTCAACACCATGCACTTGTCGGGCACCATGTGGCTCTCGTTGTATACGAAGTTCTCGTAGAACCGCGCGTCCCCGGCCTGCGGTATGTTTGCCGGATTCACGCCAAGCCGCGGGACAAGAAGGTATATTGAGTATATGGAAATTATGAATATCGCCGCGTATGCGACCAGGCGCACCGTGCGCCTGTGGCGCTTGTAGGCATTTCCCCTAAACACCCTGCCATACAGCGAACCGGCCATGTCCACGATCGCGACGCAGCCGAAGCCGCCCAGTATGCTGGCCTGCGCGATGGTGCTAAGCATGAAGCGCCAGTCCACCCCATATAAGACAGATCCCGCGTAGAAGGCGGTGTAGATGATGAAAAACGCGAGGAACCATAGCGCCAGGAACAGCAGCTCCTTCCTGTATCCGGTGAAGAACATGGAGACCGCCCCCAGCACCGCAAACGCGGTAAACGCGAGCGGCTGCATCACATACTGGCTGTCATAGGCGCCCAGCCAGAAGGAAAGGTTTGAGCAGAGATTGTAGTCAAAATTCTGCAGGTTGAAGTTTCCAGCGGCCGGCGAACTGGAATACTGCGTCGCGCATGTGTTGGAGATCTGTGTTCCGGAATAACCGTAATTGCCCGTGAGCAGCTGGTTGTACGTGTATATAATTTCCGGGGCGAGCACCACCACAAAAAGCAGCAGCACCAGCACGCGCGTGCCGGAGAGCGCCTTTTTGAGCGCCGAATAGTTGACCGCCAAAGATTTTCTTATGCCCGCGCTGTCCATCAGAATTATTCCGGCCAGTATCACAGGGAGCAACAGGGCCTCGTCAACCTTCATGTACGTGACCAGCGCGCTGCCGAACAGCAGCATGGAGAATGTGTATATGTTCCTGTTTTTCATGAAAACGAGCATGAAGAAGACCGCCACAAGCGCATATGCGAGGGTATAAATGTCGGAGGTCGTGGGCATGGCCCACACAAGCAGGATGGGCGAAAGAGCCATGAGCAGCTCCGAAAATGCTGCGACCCTGAAATCCCCGGAGAGCATGAATGCTATGAGGAAGACAAGAAAGACGGATATCATGGACACGGCGAATGAGGAATAATAGCCAGTCCATTCGTGCACCCCTAGAAGGGCGAACGTGACCGCTATGTTGAAGGAAGGGCCGATCGGCTCATGGAATATCTCGCCTGAGACGCATGAGATCGGGGTGCCGTAGTCGCACATCCACGCCTGGCCGCTGTGGAGCAGCTGCTGCGCCATTGCCTGATAGATAGCATCGTCGAAAAATAGCTGCTGTGTGGGCTTGACCAGAAAGAGCTCGAGAACCACAAATATCATGAGGATAAAAACGGCGTAGCGCAGATGCCTCCTGTTTATGCCACACTCCCTGAGCGCGCCGATGAGGTGTTTTCTGCCAAGCACTATGGAAACAAGGAGAGCCAGGAATGCGATTATGATGCCTATGGTCAGAGTGTAAAGCTCCAATCCTCCCTGCAAAAGCGCCATGGACTCATACACCCGCTTTGTTAGTGATGAACATTCCGTCCATGAACATGTACCTGGTCTTTGTGGCCTTCATGATGGCTATTGCATCTTCGGGCGTCATCACTATAGGCAGGCCGTGCAGGTTGAAGCTGGTGTTGAGCACCATGCCATATCCTGAAAGCTTCCTGACCTTCTTCAGCATCTCGGAATACGGCTTGTTCTCCTCGCCAACCATGTGCGGCCTGGCGGAGCCGTCTATGTGCGCGACCGACTTGGTGCTCTCCCTCATCTTTTCCCTGACCATGTATCCCATTGTCATGAACTTGTCGACGCCCTTGTCGTCGTACTCCATTATCTTTGGCACGTCCTCCTCCAATATCGAGGGGGCAAATGGCTGGAACCACTCGCGCTTCTTCACGTGGACGTTAAGCTTCTCCTTCACCGTCTCCGAGTCGCTAGTCGAAATTATGCTCCTGTTGCCCAGGGCGCGCGGGCCATATTCCATGCGGCCCTGGAACCACATCATGTAGTTGCCCGCCTTGACCAGCTCCGCCGCGTGGGACGCCTGGTCAACGATGCTCTCTTTCTGATAGCTCAGGCTCCTCTCGCCCCGCAACGCCTGCTCTGTTCTGTTTTCATCGTACTGGTCGCCGAGATATGCGGAGAAACCGAAGTTCGTGTTCCCCGTCCTGAGATGGCTTGCGTAAAGCGCGCTGCCCAGGGCAATCCCGCCGTCGCCCATGTGCGGGAAGACATACCAGTGGTGCAGGTGCTCCAGATTCCTGGCCATCATGTTGGCCTTGACGTTTGCGAAGATGCCGCCGGCAAATACCACGTCGTGGATGTTGAACCTGTCGATCGCATTGCTGACATATTTCGCAAGGACGTTCTCGAGAAGCTGCTGCGCCATGTAGGCGAACTGTTCCCTTGGGATCTGCCATGCGAGGTTCTTCAGCTTGTCGTACTGCGCCAGGGGGCCGTGCTTCGCCCTGATTGAAGTGCCGGTGACCTTGAAGAAGTCCTTCAGCTTGTTGTCCTCGAAAGAGAAAGGATAGGAATAGCAGGCCATCGCCATCACCTTGCCCTCATCCTCGAGCTCCCTCATCCCGAGTATGTTCGTCACCTGCTCGAAGAAAATCCCTATCGAGTCCCTTGCACCTATGCTGATCTTTCTTTCGAGCTTCCCGTTCTCGAGGGTGCTGACGCTTCCGCACAGGCCGTCCCCCAGACCATCCATAGTTATCACAAGCGATTTGGAAAAGCCAGAGGTGAATGCGGCGCTGGCCGCATGGGCGGTGTGGTGCTCCACTATGCTGAGCTTGTAGTCCTTGAAGCCCATCCTGTTGAGCTGCCCCGCTACTATGCTCTTGCTTATTGTGTTGCAGAAAGGCAGGATGCCCAGCTGGGTGACAAGATACTTCCTCTTGTGCAGCAGGTTCTCAAACCTGGGCCTCTCCCTCTTCCTCCTCCTGAACAGATAGTACTGCTCCTTGAAGTGCGGCAGCATGCGCTCCACAGTCTTTGATATCTCTGTCGTAGTGAAAGCAATCTCCTGTATGTCGGTATGCTTCAGCTTTGCATAGGCCAACGCCGCGTTTATCGAATTGACCGGGAACTTCACCTCGAGCTTGCGCTTGGTGAACCTCTCCTCGTTTGCCGCGTAGACAACTCTGTCGTCCTCTATGAGAGCGGCGCCGGAATCGTGCCCGTCCCATATGCCAAGGGTGTACATCAAGCATCAATGAATAATTCGTTAATTAC
>DAIDAE010000060.1:0-242 GCA_027310755.1 Candidatus Micrarchaeaceae archaeon
TGACCATTTACTCGCCGTTTTTCAGTGGCAGAAGCCGCCTTGCAGCATAAGGCTGTGCAGGATTGTCTGCGCTTTTGCTCAGCCCTGTATCCTAAGAGCATAGACCACATATGATTAAGGTTGCTCCTTCCGGCCTGGCCTGGTTCACATACTAGGCTACCACCTAGGGCAGGACCTCAACGCTTCCGCGCAGGTCTTACACAGTCCTATGACACTCGGACGGCATTGGCCCGCCAAAAGGG
>DAIDAE010000060.1:278-528 GCA_027310755.1 Candidatus Micrarchaeaceae archaeon
ACCCTTAGCCCCCTGCCTATCTGCCAAGAATATTTGGAAAAACGCTTATAAATAGGTTCGTAGAACCTTGAATATGCTTCAAGAAATTTGCCTACGGGCCTAGGTTTGCGAAGCGCGGAAAAATCTACATGGATTCAGAGATGGCATACCTGAGGCTGAGATGGCACAGTAATCATATCGCCCTTAGTGTTACTGTTGCTATTTGTGAAAACAGGCCCTCGCTGAACCTACAGTAGCGCCGACTGACACC
>DAIDAE010000061.1 GCA_027310755.1 Candidatus Micrarchaeaceae archaeon
GAAATAGATAGAATGCACGTTTTCAAAATTCTATCCGCACACAGGTTTTACTTGAATACCACAACTTATTGAGCAAGTACAAAAAGAGGATAAACCATTTGTATCAAATACCTATGTTTCTGAACTCATTTGGGCAATGTAGTAGAAACTGGTAAGTACCTCGACAATCCTAATTTATCGACGATTTCGTGCTGAATTTCAGTATTAGATACCACCTGAAACTGTTTTTTGTTACTGCTTTCTTCAAGCTCGATTAGACTTATTTCTCTTGCTTCAGTCGATAATTCATCCCAAAAAATGTTAATCTTTTCTTTCTGCGCAAGGTGTTCTGCAACTCTGAGCAGTAGAAACCCCATACTACAGATAAAGACATCGACTATAACATGATCCTTATCCCTTTTTCTTGTGGGGTGCATATTCACATCTTGCTTCATATGCATGAAACATTTCTCTATTTTATCCTTTGAAAAGTAGAGTTTGTATGTTTCCTGCGGTGCAATATCTTTGTTGGTTATCATACAGAAC
>DAIDAE010000062.1 GCA_027310755.1 Candidatus Micrarchaeaceae archaeon
CTCAGGTTCAGGGACAAGATAGCGCTGATGGACAGGGATTTTGATAGGCTCGGCGCAGAGATGAAGAAGGATTAAATATTGTTGCTGGCAGTTAATACCGATGGGCTCGTAGCTCAGTCTGGTTAGAGCGCTTCTCTGATAAGGAAGAGGTCGTGAGTTCAAATCTCATCGGGCCCATTTCAGATAGGTCGGACTGAAGGTATTAAGAATATTGACAGGCATATTATATTGAAAGGCGTAAACATGGTTACAGCAAAAATGGAAATGGAGACAAGGGAAATAGCCTTGGAGGTTCCTAAAACAGTGAAGGACAAGGACATCAGACTTCTAGTAAAAAGGTTTTTTGCGTTTGACATTAAGAAATACTACGGAAAGGACAAAAATTTCCCCATGGTTATAGTTAAATGGTTGGCGTCTGCTTAGATACAGATATACTTGTCAACATAATAAGTGGCAGGCAGCCATTAAATTCAATTTATAGTATACTGCCTTTTGGAGTAAGTACCAC
>DAIDAE010000006.1:0-19749 GCA_027310755.1 Candidatus Micrarchaeaceae archaeon
CACGGAAATCATCTGTTTTTAGTTTTTATTAATCTAAACCTATTTATATAGAGTATCTTTATGCTGATTGGATTAGTGGGCGCGCCCAACAAAGGAAAGAGTACGCTCTTTTCTGCAATGACAATGAACGAAGTAGCGATAGCAGACTATCCTTTCACAACAATAAATCCGAATCTCGGGATCGGATATGCTACAAGGAAATGCGTACATGCAGAGTTTGGCGTGAAATGCAATGCAAGGAATTCACTGTGCGTAAATGGCATGAGGATGTTCCCGATAAATATCACAGATGTTGCTGGCCTTGTAGAAGGCGCACATGAAGGCAAGGGAATGGGGAACCAGTTCCTGAACGACCTCGCAAATGCGGAGTCTCTCATCATAGTAGTTGACGCAAGCGGCACCACAGACTCAACAGGAAACAAGACCGTATCCGCGAACCCAAGCGATGACATAAAGATGGTAAACAAAGAGCTTGTCCAATGGCTTGCCGGGATAATCAAGAAGCACATGAATACGATTTCAAGAAGAAATGACGGTGCCGATGCGCTTTATGAGATTCTTGCAGGATTTCGGGCTACAAAAGACGATATAGAGGCATCGGCAAAGAAGGCGGGTCTATCAACAGTGAAACCAAACTGGACAGATGAAAGCACTCTTGCGTTTTCGGATTCATTGATCAAAATAATCAAGCCTACCATAATTGCGGCCAACAAATCCGACATGAAGGAATCAGAGAAAAACATAAGCGCCCTCCAGAAAGAATTCGGGAAAGACAACATAATCCCCTGCTCGGGAGCAATCGAACTTGCGCTTAGAAAGGCGGCAAAGACAAAAGTCATAGACTATACTCCCGGATCCAATTCTTTTGCCTGGAATGACAAGAATATCTCGCAGGACCGGCTTAATGCGATAAAGTACATGGAGGATTTCCTGAAAAGCAAGGGCACGAACGTACAGGAACTGATCAATGCTGCAGCGTTCAGGCTTCTGGATAACATAGTCGTTTATCCCGTGGAGGACGAGAACAAGCTTACCGACCATTTCGGCAATGTGCTTCCGGACGGCATATTGATAAAGAGAGGATCGACCGCCCTCCAGCTGGCGGAAAAGATCCATACAAATATAGCAAAGGGCATGCTGTACGCCGTGGACGCCAGGACAAAAAAGCGGCTAGGCAAAGACTACGTCCTACAGGACAACGACGTAATAAAAATAGTCAGCGCCGCAAAATGAATATTGGAAAGAAATAAAACGTCATCCACTTATATATAACCCGGTACTATGCTTGGTGTGCGGACTAAAAAACAGATCGATAAAAGATTCATCGAATTCAATCTAAAATCGCAATCGGCAATGGAGTACCTAATGACCTACGGGTGGGCGATACTGATTATTGCAGTGGTCTTGGGTGCACTCTTCCAACTGGGAGTCTTCAGCGGCATTGGCACGCCCAAAGCGCAGCCGGGCAATTGCCAAGTAGTAAAGGTGGGATCCGGGATAACGCAGACAATATCCCTTGAGGGGGAGTGCCAGGGTCAGCAGCCCGAGTACGTGGCGCAGTTTAACGGAGGGAGCAGTTTCGTATCAGTGCCAAAAACATCCTCGGATACGGTAAGCGGCACCCAGATAACCATATCTACGTGGATCTCCGAATCCGGCGCAGGAGTCAATTGTCCGAGAATACTGGATGGCGGTGCTGTGAACGTGCAATATACCTTCACTGCAAACTGCGGGGGCACAGATATTTTATGGAGGCCCGAGACCTCTGGGGGATCTGTATCCCTCAACAGCAATCCACTTTCTTACAACACATGGTACGACGTAGCAGTTACATACAACGGGGTATCGGCAGTGTTGTATGTGGACGGGCAGCAGGTCGGCTCTCCTGCCGCGCTAACAGGTACACTTAACACTGGTTCAGCACCGATTTCAATCGGGGGCAATCAAAGCGAGGGCTCATGGTTTGCAGGAGACATATCAAATGTGCAATTATATAACGTATCACTCGCTCCTGCTGAAATTTCGGTATTGTATCAAGAAGGGATAAGCGGAGCCCCTATTCGGCCCCAGAATATAGTGGGCTGGTGGCCTCTCAACGGGAATGCGCAGGATTACTCCGGAAACAACAATAACGGTCAGCCCAGTGGCATTACATTTAGCAGTTCATGGACGAGCGGATATACACAGCCATAGGCCAGCGTGTCAGCCATCGGAGTGCCTTGCCGCTGAAAGCGCGGAAACAATCGGTACAAGCGCCAGTATTATCACGGCAGGCAGCAAGATCACGTACTCGGCATAATTGATCAGAGACTTTGACTGGATCGACGCCGGGGATATATAGTAGAGCAGCAGGTAGATTATGAAAACCGCAACAACGTATATCAGCGTGGCGTAGACCGCATTTATTTCGCCTATTTTTGCGGCAGATTTTATCCCGTTTTTAGCCTGTCCCGCCTTTTCACCTATCCAAATAGAGACCACGAGCGGCATTATCAGCGAACCGGGCAGGTACAGTATCCACCCCGATATGTCGGTCATCAACGTGGAAATCCCTTTGTTGCTGGAGAATATCGGCTGGAACAGCAGTATCGCCAATACGCCTATCAAGAGCAGGGCGATCCAGAAGATGAGGGGAGCAACTATGTCTATTTCAACGGTGCGTTTTTTGCTCTCGCCACCAGTGTTCATTTGCGATTCCGGCATGCTATCCATATCAGATTTAAGCCAAACTATAAAAATGTTCTTGGAGAAGTAAGAAACGAAAATGAAGGTATATCCATGGCAATAGGCTCCCCGCAGCAGTCGGCAGGAATCCTGAGTTTCTACGACGCCCAGACAAACGGCCCGAAACTGAATCCGAAAGTCGTCCTCATAATAGTGGTAGCCTTCGTGGTGGTGGTCCTGGCGATAAACCACCTGCTCTACGGGTAATGAAAATTAAAACAACGGGTTGCCATTTTTCATGGAGCTCAGGCTACCATCCTGAAGACATCTCTCCTCGATTCTGCAACATCCCCGTTCTCTGCCATTATATACAGTATTGCCCGCACTCCGTCAGGATCTATCTCGGTAGTTCTGGCAATCTCATCAACGCTTGTCGCCTTTGTGCCTATCGCCTTGAGCACTTTCTGGCTGTTCCTGCTCACAAATGCCCTGAGCGCAATATAATATTTCTTGTTGAAAGCCCTGGTGCCGATTACCTGGCCCGTCCTTATGCTTGCTTCCAATTCCGAGGATATTGAGGATGCCTCTGTCTGGTTTGCCACGACAAGGAAGCCGTTCGACTCAAGCAGGTCAAGGTAGGCGTTGCCCTCGGAGAGCGTTTTTTCCCACTTTTTGGGCTCCCTCTGTGCGGGCTGCACCGGCCTCGCCGCTGTGACCGGCACCTGGACCACGACCTCCTGTTGCTGTTGTGCCGTAGCCCTAGACTTTTCGCGTTTCCCCATCAGGAATGCATCGTAGATCCTTTTTGATATCCCATACTTGAAGCTCTGCTCTCCCGCTTTTTTGTACGGTTCAACGTATTTCTTTTTTATTAGGTTTACCAGCACTTTTTTCTCGCCCTGGTTGAGCGCCTGCTTCAGCCTCTCCTTTGTCCTGTCCCCATACCTTATCGAGTCCAGCTTCTTCAATACTGCCAGTTCCTCCGCGCTTATTGCGGGGGCATTCCTGAATTCTGCCGTTGGCTGTGCCCTATCGGCGTGGTCCGCCATTTTCCTTGTGATGGCAAAGCTCCTGTCCGCCTGCCTGACGAACGAAATCTCATCGCCCTCCTTCAGCCCGAGCGCCCCTATGACGTCCAGCGGCAGATAGACTATGAGCTTGTCGTTTTTTGACTTGTATATTTTCGAGATGTAAAGCACCGGAGATAAGAATTTTAAGCCCCTCTACTATGTTATGATATGCAAAGTTTAAAAGGATTATCAGGTGCGGCTCTTGTCACCGACAGGGATATAAGGATTGCGACCAGGCGTGTCGCGCAACATTCATACAAATATTCCAGGGGAAGAGTGCTGATAATAGCGGACGGCGTGGAATGGCGCGGGGCGGCGGTGATGGCCGCGTACGCCGCAAATAATGCTATCGCCTCCCTCAGGACAGCAACTGGTTTTGTCACCGTCGCCGCACCGAAGGAGATGGTCCCGCTTTTCTCCAAATTTTCCCCTGTTTTTGTCCTCAAAGAGCTTGCGGGGAACGACAGGGGACGCGCGTCGGCCGTGGATTCCATAAGGCACGATGCCACGGTGGTAGGTCCTGGCATCCAAAGCGCAGATACGAGAACATCCTTCCTTGAAAAAATGCTCAAGTCCGAAGAAGCGGCGAAAAGGACCGTTGTTTTGGACGCCGGGGTTTTGGGAACCCTAGCCAAAAAGAAAAGGATGATAACGGCGAATACAATACTGACTCCGCACGATGGCGAGTTCAAGGCCCTCACCGGCGTGGATCTAAAAGGGAAGGGGCTGGCGTCCAGGATAAAGGCGGCAAAGGATTTCGTTAAAAAACATGATTGCACGCTAGTCCTCAAGGGTCACGAAACAATCATCGTGGACAGGGAGAGGGTCAAAGTCAACATGGCAAAATCCCCCGCGCTTGCAACCATGGGGAGCGGGGACGTGCTCTGTGGAATGATAGCGAGCTACGCGGCGCAGCATTCCGATCTGTTCGAGAGTGCGGTCGCTGGAGTGCATGCGCATTCTCTAATCGGGGATGCATTATTCAGGAAAAAGGGCATGCACATAATTGCAACCGACATAATAGACGCGATTCCAGATGTTTTAAAAAGATTCGATAGAATTAGTAAAGTGGGATAGCATGCTGAGCTCATACGGGCAAATAAGGGAGGAACTGTACGCGGCGCTCGCAGACGCGCTGGAGGCCTGCGGCTACGATTCGGGCCTCCTCACCAATACGGTTGACTTTGCAAAGACGGTTGGCGATATTTCGTGCAGCGTGGCGTTCAGGGTCGCGAAGGCGCATCCCGGGGCGCCAGGCGACATAGCAAAGAACATAGCGGACAAGCTAATCAAGAATCCCCGGGTGCAGAGGGTGTCGATCGACAACGGCTACATAAACTTTTATCTCAACAGGGAGAGGTTTACAAAAGACACCATGGATTACATTTTTGATGCGGATCCCGCCAAGCCTATTTCCAATGCGGGCGCAAGCGAGAAAGCGATAATAGAGTATCCGAGCGCCAACCCTGCGCACCCCCTGCATGTGGGCCAGCTCAGGAACGCGATTTTGGGGAATTCTGTGGCCAATCTGTATTCAGCATGCGGTTACAGGCTGGAACGCGAGGATTACATTGACGACCTCGGCCTGCAGGCCGCTCACGCGCTCTGGGGCAGCATGAATAGGGACAAAATAGGGCTGGCGTTCGATCCAAAGAAAAAATTCGACCACGCCCTCGGTGACGCGTACGTGGCTGCATACAAGTATATCACTGACAACAAGCTTGACGAAGAGATAAAGAAGCTCATGGAGCTTATGGACCAGGAAGGCACATACGAGTCCGGCCTCGCAAGGAAACAGGCGGAGGAGTACATCGCTGCCGAGCGCGAAACCCTCTTTGCGTATGGCATATACCACGACCTGCTGGTGTGGGAGAGCGACGTGATACACGACAGGCTCCTTGAAAAAAGCCTCGCCATTCTCGAGAAATTGAACCTCGTGGATAAACCCAAGGACGGAAAGTATGCGAACTGCGTCATAATAGATCTGAAAAGGCTTGGAAACCTGCCGCCGGAGTTCAAGGGACTGAGGGAGGAGGCAAAGGTGCTGATCAGGGCTAACGGGGTGCCAAACTACCTCGCAAAGGACATCGCCTTCCACATGTGGAAATTCGGGATACTGGACAATACATTCAAGTTCTCTGAGTTCATTGGAAGGCAGCCCAACGGCATGCCGCTATATACAACCGGTAGGGAGGGGGAGCGCATGAGGTTCGGAGGGGCAAAGAAGGCGGTCAATATCATAGACGCTAGGCAGAGCGCAGAGCAGATGATGGTCAAGGTGATACTGGACGCGATGGGCAGGCACAATGCCGCAAAGGAACTCAATCATCTTGCATATGGCGTCGTTGAGCTTGAGGGAGGCGCCACGTTGGCCGGAAGGAAGGGCACCTGGGTCGGACATACGGCCGATGACCTGCTGAGGGAGGCAACTGAAAAAGCGCGTTCCATGATCGGCGAGCGTTTTAGGTTCCAGGAAAAGGAAAAGGACGACACTGCGGTGAAAATTGCGCTCGGCGCGATAAAGTTCGAGTTCCTCAGGTTCTCACCGGAGAAAAACATCACGTTTTCATGGGCGAAGGCGCTCAACTTCCAGGGAGATTCCGGACCATATTGCCAGTACACTTACGCAAGGGCTTTAAGGCTGCTTGAGGACTCCGGGATAAAGGACAAAAGCTTTGACCCGGATGAAATAACGACCGACCCGGAGTTCGCCCTGATTAAACAGCTCTCGCGGCTGGTGGAGGTCGTGGAAAAGTCATGCAACGAGCTGCGGCCGAACGTCATCGCCGATTATTGCATAGACCTCTCATACGCTTTCAGCAATTTTTACGAGCAGCTCCAGATACTAAAGGCCCCAGACGAAAAGCACAGGCACAGCAGGCTTGCATTGACCCTCGCATTCGCAAACGCGCTGAAGTACTCTTTGGCGCTGCTCGGAATTCCCGTAGTAAACAGGATGTAACCCAGCAATAATGATTAAATAATGTAAATCATCATCTTCCTCAGGGCTCCTAGCTCAGCTTGGATAGAGCGATGTCCTCCTAACTGCGTAAGAAAGACCTTGCGCGGAAGAAAGACATAGGTCGCGGGTTCAAATCCCGCGGAGCCCGCCATATCTTTAAATATATTTACGTAAAATTCTATGCAGGTTGACCAGATGGCAAGAAATGAAACCCACGATAGAAAAGAGGAACCGGTCATGCTTGTCAGGCCGGCTGTCAAGAGCCTCGGGCTCGATTACCTCCACGTCTCCCTAATTATACTAGTCGCAATACTGATAGCGCTCGCGTTCGCGCTTTCCCTCTTCAGGCCAGGCCCGCTCGTGAGCAACTGCTCCTATGGCATAACCGCCAACGGGACCTGCACGGCGCCAGAGCACACCGCGGCCGAGGCGCTGAATGCATCGGAACGGGTCCTGGCCAGCTATGCAACCACAAATTCCATACTTTCCCTGCTCCCGTACTACTCCCTGCCTAACCAGTCGGTCGTGTCGTACATCTCAAATCAGAGCGAATGGCTGGTAACAATCCCCTACAAGGATCCGACCGTAAACTACACCAAATTCTATTTCAATATACTGCTATACAATTCAAACCTCAGTGTTGCCCACGCTTTCGTGCAGGCACCCCTTCCGGCGTCCATAACGCATGACAGGGTTAGCGCATACGGTGCGGTCAGCATATACGGCAAGACAGCATGCACATTCGCCCCCAATGCGCCCGTTCCGGTGTACGGCTTCATAGATCCGTACGCGCCAGGCGCCATACTGGCGCTGGAGTCCGGCATAAACGCATCAAATAAAATACACTCCGCGAACGTCAGCTACAAGTTCATCTTCACTGGGTATTCGTTGGCCCTTTACAAGACCTACGGCGTAAACGCAACGCAGCAGAATGGAGCGGACCTCTGGTGCGCGTCGATGCAACCCTCAAGGTTTCCCGCATATCTCGCAAATTACAGCATACTATTCAACGGGGACCCGATATCCGCCTCAAATCTCTATCAGGTCGCGCAGGGCTCCGGTCTCAACCTTTCGGAATTTAACGCATGCCTCGCATCCGCCCCGCAAAAGCTAAATGCACAGGCCGCTTTCGCGCAATACTACGGCGTTGAGACAACGCCGATGTACGTCGTGGATTGCCAATACCAGACAATACCCCAGACGCTCGGGGCGGCGATAAACTATTCGCTCCAGCAGTTAAGGGGTTGATCCATGCATCTGATAGTCGGTGTGGATACGGGGAAAACAGCAGCATACGTGTGCCTGGACCTTGATGGCAAGCTTGTGTCATCGTCCCATGCCTCCTCCCTCGGGCAGGATTGGCTCATTGAATCCATAGGCAAGCTCGGCGTGCCATCGATAATTGCGTGCGACAGGGAGCCCAATGACATTGTTAGAAAGATCGGCGCATCCTTCAGTGCGAAGCTGTACCATCCCGCCAGGGAGATAGGCATAGACGAGAAGAGGGAGATCGCAAGGCCCTTTGGCATTACCAATCCACACGAAAGGGACGCATGCGCCGCGGCTGTGAAAGCGTACAAGTCCTATACCAATAAGCTCCGGCAGGCAGAGAGGATAGCGAGGGAAGGGAAAAAAGAGGACGAGATAGACTCAATAAAGGCAAAGGTGATCAGGAAATATTCCATAGAGGAAGCCATCTCGGACAAGGAAGCGAACAGGAAATGAGCGCATTTCATTTGCCGAGTTTCGCGCCGCATGCGCTGCAGAACTTATTGGCGAGGTCATTTCTTGCGCCGCATTGCGGGCAGTATGCATATCCGCCGCCTCCTGCCGGCGCGGGTGCCTTCTTTGCCTTGCCAGTCTGGGCGCCGGCATCCCTTTTCTTGCTGTCCGCCACTATGTCATCCTCCTTTGTCTGCGTGTCGGGCCCGAAATCCATCTGCTGCGGATTTATTCCTGAAACCATTTTCCCGATGAAATCCGAAAGGTCCTTGGCGTCGTTCTGCCTGAGCCCGGATATCTCCCCTTCCTGCTCACCCGGTTTCATGAATCCCCGTTCACCTGATCCGGATGAGGTGTAACCGGAAACCCTGAGGAAAACGGACGACGATATAATCCCCTTCTCCATCCTTACGCTGGTTACCCTGTTGTAGGGGATCACCTCGTAGTCGCTCCTTATCCCGAACGTGGCCCTGTTTATTATGATTATCCTTTTGTCCGTAGCGATGACCGTTGTCGGGGTAATCAGCGCGCCGCCCGGTCCTATCCTCCTCTCTGTAGCTGTCACCATGATGGTCTCTTCCGGCCAGAGTATGTTCCTGTCCTTCGCCGTGTTCACGTCCTCCGGATGTATTGCCATCTCCTCACCCTTCTGTATTAAAATGCCGTGAAACCTTATATAACTTTCCGAATCCTTCGCATCACAGACAGATTTATAAAGCTTTTATTTGATGTAGTAGCCACAGCGACCAAAGGGTAGAGGCAGGGACCTTCTTGCAACGACTAAAACTATCGGATAGAACCAGAAATGCATCCGCATCACGATTATCGCTGGCGATAAAGTGCGGCGCAAACCTACTGCCGTTGAAGGGATTGCTTTATGCGATGGCTTATGCGAAGTCCAGCAGCCATGTTGTGCATTCGTCGAAGCACGGCGCAGACATGGCGCTTGCAAAGATGTCAAAGCAGATGAATGAACTCGCATTGCTCGCATCCGGCCTGCAGAAGATGAAGGCTGCGAGCGGCAGCGAACTTTATAAGGGCATAAAACTTGCCACAATCTCCTACGTTGATCTCTTTTACAGCCTTGACAGCAGGGAGCGCGACCTCTACATATCCAGCTGCGGGCCCGGCAGGAGCAGGAAGAAGATAATGGATGAGCAAAATCTCCTCCTCATACCTGCGATAATGGCTTCCAGGGGAGAATCCAAGGCAAAGGTCACCGCCTTCCTGATAGGCGGCGTGTACAAGATACCATTCCGGGTGCTTTATCACTCCAGCAAGGCTGCCATGCACATAGAGCTGCTGCAGCAGGCAATGGGGCTGAAGGGGACTCCCGAGGCCGCGGTCAGGAGGTTCTCGGACGCTCTCGAAAGGATAAACGAGACCATGGAAAAGATAGAAGGAGGCGACCTGAGGCCGGAAGCCGATGAAAACCTGAAGGAGAAATTTGTTGGCGAGGCCGTCCTGCTTTCGCAGTCAACAAACATGAAGATAGCGGACTTCATAAGCGAAAAGATAATGCCAAACGCTTTCACGGAAAGGCTCGCAGCAAAAGTCATCAGAAGGCTTTGATCCGGGCCGGAATCCGCAATAAGGCACGTTTAATAATTATTATTTACCAATCCCTACAGGGCTCCCCTCGTCTAGCCTGGTCAAGGACACGGCCCTCTCAAGGCCGAAACTCGGGTTCAAATCCCGAGGGGAGCAGATTCCGACGGAGGTATATATTATACACTCCATTACCAACAGATTTTCCTATTTTATCCAAAAATTCGTCGATTTTTGACGATTTTTTTGCCTGATGCCCTACCAATATTTTCTTTTTTTACTTTGCCCTCTGTAATTAATTTTTTGATGACTTTGATAAAATTATCAGAATCAGGGCAAGCTCGATGTACTTTCCCGTGGTGTTCCCTGGCTAAAAATAATTAAAGGAGAATGGCACTATAGATATATATCGGATCGCGGTACATGGCATGGGATTGATCGATGCGTTATACAGGAAACGGGTAAAGATAGGGAACAGGTACTTCTACATAGTCAGGAGAGGTAGCAAGAAGATGCTGAAGTCCGGCGGTGCATTCCCTTCCGCATTTGGGACCATATACTCCATAATCGACACGAAAAGCATTTTTACCGGCAGCTATCCGGATCTGTTCCTTCCGCTTCCCGGGCTGTATCAAACGCCAAAAGTGCTTGTCATCGGCCTGGGCGGAGGGACAATCCCATACCAGCTGGACAGGGTGTACGGTAACAGGGTCTCGATAGATGTCGTGGAGGTGGACGAGGGAATGCTGCAGATGCCGGAGCTGTTCCTCGGCAAGCACAGGCAAAGGTGGAAGGTGCACATAGGTGACGGCCTGGATTTCGTCCAGAGATCAAGGGAGAGATACGACATAATAATGCTCGATGCATACAACGAGGACGTAATGCCCGGCGGGTTCGTGAGCGCCGGGTTTGTCGAGGCCGCGCGCTCCGCGCTCACCAAGGACGGGATCCTTGCGATAAACCTTACCACAAAAATATCCATTAGGCACTACGCCGGTCTTATGAAGAGGCATTTCAGCGTATACGCCTATCCGAGCGAGCTTGGAAACAGCTTTGTAATAGGATCTAAACGTATCGGCATCAACGCTGTGAAGGATGCGGCAAAGCCATTCTCGGCGCAAAATGGCGCCGGGCATATCGCAAACGTGTACGAGAAGCTGGAGCAGGCATGACGCAAAGGGCAGTTTCACTTGAACAACGGGCAGTCCTTGCACTGCCGGAATTCGCAGCCGGGCCTGTGGTACATTTCACCTCCTAACCTTTTTGCGCAGTATGCCAGCTCTTCAAAGGTCACACCGTTCTTTGTCAATATGTAGTTTGTGTGCTTGGAGCCCTTTATAAGCATCTCATTTTTCTTCACAAGCCCGTATCCAACCAGCTCCTTGAGGCTGTCGTTGAGGTTTTTCGGGGTTATATGGTTGAGCTCTGTCTGCATGGCGTTGAAACTAAGCTCGCCCTTTGCATAATAAAGAGTTTCTATGATAGGTATGGTCCACCTTTTGCCCAAAATATGTATTACTGACAGTGTAGAACAGGACGTGGCCCTCCGCATCTCTGTCGTCTGTTTCGCCATTCTATCCCAATATAGATGGACCTTCAGATGTGACATCCTCCCACCGCTAAAGCGTGCGGGCTTTCTCTGCACTATGAATACCACTTCTTTGTGCAGAGTATGTTTTCAGTTCATCGACTACTGCCTCCCTTTGAGGTCTTACAAAATCTCCCTGAACGTGACTTCCCGCAAGTCCTGCGGTAGCTCTGTTGAGTATGTTCTTTGCTGCGTTTATGTCCCTGTCAAGATGCAATCCGCATTTACAGTCATATATTCTTTTGGATAGTGGCATCTCTTTTACACTGCCACACTGACTGCATTGTTTCGACGTATTTCTTGCATCTACTTTTATTACTTTCATACCAGCACTTTCAGCCTTGTATGAAAGAATCTGTGCAAATCTGTTCCATGAAGCGTTATTTATCGACTGTGCAAGATTATGATTTCTGACCATGTTTTGGATATGCAAATCTTCCAATGCAAACGAAGTATATCCTGATTTGATGAGGTTGTCTGTCAGTTTGTGAAAGTAGTCGTCTGATTGATTTGTAGTGCATTCCCATTTCTTTTGCAGTCGTAGTTTTGCAAGTTCCCTTCTGTGAGAACCCTTTTTCCTCTTTGCAATTATCTTCTGCCATCTTGCGATATGTTTCTGTGAATCTTTCTGGAACTTAGGTTTTTGTATCTTCTTCCCGTCAGAGAATGTTGCAAAGGTCTCAAGTCCCATATCTATGCCGACTGGATTCGTGTCCTTTACTTTTGGAATCTTGATGTTCTTTATTGCAGTGAAAACGGCATAGTATTTCCCTGCTTCTTTCTTTATCGTCATTGTCTTTATCTTTCCCTCAATCGGTCTGTGAAGTTCGATTTGAACCCTTCCGATTCGTGAGATACGGAGCATATTCTTTTCGATGGAAAATGAACCGTTGTCCTGCGGATATGTCATTGAATTGTATCGGTCTCTGGACTTGAAACGTGGGAATCCGACCTTTTGATGTTTATCTTTCTTCTTTTCCTTGACCCTTCTAAAGAAGTTTTGATATGCCTTTTGGACTCTTATGAATACGTCCTGACGGGATTGGGAATATATTTTTAGGAAGTCCTTGTTTCCAGAGATTGCCTTTTTCATATATCTATTGAATGTGGATTTATTGACCTTTGATTTCTTATTCTTTTCATATGCAGTTTTTGCCTTTTCCAATATGGAATTATAGAGTTTCTGGGAGAGAATCAGTCTTTCATCTATCTCTTTCTGCCTCTTAGAATCAGGGAATATCCTATACTTATAGGCTCTTGTGGTATCCATATTTGTATCCTGTTTCTTCATATTTATATGCCTTGCGTTTCATCTATCTTTTTCGCCCTCGCTTTCATCCCACCCTTGAAAGGATGTGGGTTTTCTCGCTATGTTTTGATAAAGGTTTACGTTTTCGAGGCATTGCTGGGCATCGGAGTCCCAGCCCTCTCTTTTATTTTTGACACTAGCCAGTCGGGCAATACGGGATAGTTCACTGCAAGCATCTCGTACCCATCCTTCCCCGCAGAGATGACAGTCATGCCGGAATTTGCTATTTTTATCCCAAAGTGAAAGTCATCGTACCCGAGGCCCAGGATGTGGAGGACAACGGATTTTATCTCGTTTTCATGTGATGCTACTACGATGATCCCGCCCTCTTTCGAAACAGAGTCCATAAAAGCCATCATCCTGTTCTGCACAGAGCTGCTCTTTTCAACGGAGGAATTGCTCCAGTCCACATCCAGTATCCATTCCCCTCCCCTATTCAATTTTCCCAAGAACTCCCCAAACCCCCTGTCCCTGAGCCTGTCGTCGATTATTGGCTTTAATTTCACCTGCCTGCCGATTATTTCGGCAGTCTGCCTGGCTCTCAGTACAGGGCTCGAGTAAAGCCCCGTCACATCAAGTTTTTTCAGTTCTGATGCCGTCCTTTCCACGGTTTCTATTCCCTCTTCGGTCAACGGGTAACCCTCATTCTGATTGTTAAGGATGCCGAGCTCATTGGTGAGCGCCTTCCCGTGCCTTACGAAGATTAGGACTGTCATGCTTAACTTTATAGAACGAGTTTAAAATATCTTGCGCTAGCTCCTTAGGCGTTTCCTCGCCTCCTTCTCCAGAAGTTTCTGGAATTGCGCCTCGAACCTCAATACCTCGGCATAGGACCATATCAAATCCTGTATCATCATGCCGCGGTTGCGATTCATGTATTCCTCCGGCCTGTCGCGCCAGCTCGCCGCATGCTCTGGTATCTGCTCCGGATAAGATCCGCCGAACCCTCTGAAGTATTCCGAATATGAGTTTGCAATTTCGAGCACGGGATTTTCCAGCCCAAGGTAATAATCGGCCCTTTGCGCCCCGCTTATCAGCCATCTGCCGCCCATGAAATATTCATCACCCACATACCTCCAGCCCAGCATGTGCGGCGAGCATTCCCTTCCGCATCCAAAGAGGGTCTGCTCTATCCTCTCCATCGTGTTGCGCACCACATTCCTGGTTCCCAGGGTGCTGTCGTTAATCCCGAACATGTTGAACGCGAATATGAGCTGGGTGTCCACGCCCTTGTCCATTCTCGGGTCCGCGCCGTACTTGTCGCGCATGCCATAAAGCACGTCTCCCCGTATGAAATAGTCCCTCAGGAACTTGATAGGACCGCCCGGATAGTTGCCGTCAACTGTTTTTTCTATCTCTCTGGGAGAATAGGCCAGCGAGAGGCGCTCCGAGAGTTTTTTCGCCGCCTCGAATCCCGCATACATGGCAGCCACATCATAGGCGTGCCCGTGCCCGCAGTCCTCCTCCCATGCATTGCAGCACTCGGTCTTGAAGTACTTTGCCATGTACTCCACTAATGTTGCAAGATTGCCCTTCAGGAAGTCCTCCTTCTTTTTGCTAAGCCCAAATTCCATTTCCTTCACCAAGGCCAAAAGCACCAGCGGCACGGAGTCATGCTGGACAAGGCTGTCATTGTCTGTATCATCAACAAGCGAATCCCCTATCTTCCCTATGAATATTTTCCCGTTTCTCCCCACCCTCGCCGGCACATGGTACTTGAGATGGTTGAAGTCTCCCATCTCCAGTGCAACCCTGTTGCCTTCCCTTACATGGTCCATGTGGTTTGAAATCGCATCTACGTTGAATGAGTTTATCCGTTTCGCGGTTTCTATGCATCCCTCCGCAAGCTCCGGATTCCTACCTTTCAGGTATTCCCCGGCTTCAAAAAGTGCAGTAGCCGTGAAGGCGCTGTCCCTAATCCAATGCATCACGTACCATTTGTAGGACGGCGATGCAGACATGTACCCAGTGACGTCGACGTTCGCTATTATAAACCTTGCAGCGCCTTCGAGCTGATCCCTCTGCAGTGGTTGGATCCCTACCTCCAAACTTAAGCTCTGCGTCGCCACAGATAAATGGCATGGCTTGTATAATATTTAAATACAACGGTGTCAAATAAAGTTTGACGTGAAATGTTGATTTTGTGGGAATTGCCAAGTGGATGAATAGGGACGTTCTGCTCATATCCTTCTCCGCTTTCTTCGCCGATCTTGGATATCAGGCAGCGCTAGCAATATTCCCAATATTCCTGGTCATCGGACTTGGTGCCCCTGCCTCCACGTACGGAATAGCCAATGCGATCGCCTTTGGTGTGGGCGCGGCCTTCGGTTATCTAGGTGGCGTACTCGGAGACAGGTACAACTACAAGTACGTGGCCATACTCGGGAATGCGCTGATACCCCTAATATCCCTGGTTGGATTGACGTATAGCGTGGTTGCGGCCGTGGCCCTGTTCTCAGGTGGATGGTGGGCTAGGAATTTCAGGTCCCCAGCAAGAAGGAGCATGCTTGTAGAATCTACATCTAAAACCGACAGGAGCAAGGTATTTGGGTTCCTGCATGCATTGGACATCGGCGGAGGTATGCTCTCCATAGCATTAGTCCTCGTGATGATCTATTTTGGAATCTCCTACAACAGCATATTTCTGCTCACGATATTCCCCATAGTAATATCTACACTCTTGCTCGCTCCAACCACCAACATAAGAAAGAAGGCCGCAAGGATCGTAGGCCAGTCAGCGGGAAGATTGGGTGAAAAAGCCCGTGTCGCGGGCAGGACCTATCGCGGGATAGTGGCCGCTACCGCCCTATACGGTTTTAGCTCGTACAGCCTTGGCTTTCCAATCCTCACAATAGCAAAAGGCTCCAACCCGATCATTGGGATAGGCTCCTATGGGGTGTATCTCGGCGTTTCAGCAGTGGCAGGATACGCGGTAGGCTCGATCAAATGGCTCGACAAAATAAAAGTGCTCAGCATCATCGGATACGCGCTCTCCGGCGGCGGCACCATGCTGCTTGGAATCGGCTATCTATACGGTTCCATCCCCGTTGAGTATCTTGCGGTTGCAATACTGGGATTTTCACTAGGGGTCATAGAGACGCTCGAGCCCACCATTGTCTCATTCATAAAAAACATGAGGAGCATCGGCAGGGGCATGGGCGCACTTACAGGCTCTAGAAGCTTCGGCATATTTTTTGCCAACCTTATAATGGGGATTTTATATGTTTTCAGTCCCATTTATTCGTATACCTACGCTGCCATCGTCTCGGTGGTTGCAGGCGCCATGGTATTGGTGTATGGAAGGGGGTTTGATGGCAGGCGATGATATTCCCAAGATTGCTATCCTGCTGTGCGGCGGGGAGGGTACGAGATTGCGCCCGCTGACATATGAGATACCCAAGCCCTTGATCCCCATCCAAGGGAAACCGACCGTTGAACACATAATCGAAGAGCTGCACCATCAGGGCGTGGAGAGGATGGTGATAACAACCGGATACAAGGCGGAGAAAATCATTGAGTACTTCGACAACAGCGACAAGAAAGGCATGGTGGATTTTGTCGTGGAAAAACACGCCCTTGGAACCGGTGGCGCGCTGAAATTCGCATACGAGAAAATAAAAGGGCAGGTCAAGGGGGATATTCTTGGCGTTAACGGTGACAGCCTAATAGATTTCGACCTCGCCGACATGTACCGGTTGCACAGGGAAAGGGACGCCCTAGTGACAATATTGGTCAAGGAGGTTGAAGATGTAACAGGCTACGGCGTGCTCGTGCTGGAGGGCGACAGGGTGAAAAGGTTTGTTGAAAAACCTGATCCGAGGACTGCGCCAAGCAATCTGATAAACATGGGCATATTCATAATCAACAAAAAGGCGATACAGATGCTTCCTGACAGGGAGGTATTTTCGTTTGAAAGGGATTTCCTGGAAAAAGCCGTCGAAACCGGACGGATCCACGCCTATCTGACAACCGGCCAGTTCTGGCCTACCGATAACATGGAGAGATACGAGAAGGCGATATTCGGCTGGAGGGACCATAAAGCGAGAAGCGTGGGAAAGAAAAAACAATGAAGCAATGATTTTCATGCGGCGCGGCCATTTCGAATCCATAGATGACAAGAAAACATGGGCGAAGGCGCTTTCCCACCTGAAAAAGAGGGACAGGATCCTTGCCGGAATAATCAAGAACGTGAGAGTGGGGGTGATAGAGCTGGAGAGCGATTACTATGGCTCGATAGTGGAGAGTTTTGTATATCAGCAGATATCGGGAAGCGCCGCCAATGCCATACTAAAAAAATTCAAGGGGCTCTACAGGGGGAAACTACCAAAGCCCCGCCAGTTTCTCGTGACCGATATAAGAAAACTGAGGAAAGCCGGCCTCTCCCCCCAGAAAATTTCCTACATAAAGGACCTTTGCGAAAGGATCGAGAGCGGGAACCTGACCCTGCGGAACATCCACAGGATGGAGGATGGGGAAGTGATAGCAAAATTGGACGAGGTCAAGGGGATAGGAAGATGGACCGCGGAGATGTTCCTGATGTTCACCCTGGGAAGGACAGATATCTTGCCTGCGGATGACCTCGGAATAAAGAACGCGATAAGGAAGAACTACAAGCTCAGGCAGCATCCAGGCAGGGACTACCTTGCCATGCTCAAGAAAAGATGGAGCCCGTACAGCACCGTCGCATCCATCTACATGTGGAGAAGCCTCGAGTCTAAGAACTGGAAGGAGGGATAGCCGCTTTTCACATCAGCTCTTCAGCATGAGGGCAAGAGGCAGCAGCAGCACATATCCTATTCCGAAGATGGCGAAGGCCGAAGTTATGCCTATCATCCCTATCACGACCCCTCCAACCAGCGGGCCTATGGTATAGCCGAGGTCCTTTATCGCGGCTATGGGCCCAAGCAGCGGGAGGCCCTCCCTCCTTATCAGATCCGACATCCTGGAGTATAGAGCTATGAATATCGCCGTGTAGCTCACCGTGAATGCGAGTATGAACCCGCCGACATATACTATGTTTGTTGACAGGGTGAAAAGAAACCCGGTTGCGGCCGCAGCAACCGACGCGACGGCCAGCACCTTCCTGACGCCGTGCCTGTCTATGAGGTTGCCTATGGGCACCTCGAGCGCCACCGCCGGAAGCAGCGCGACGGTGAGCACGAGCCCTATGTAGAAGACTGAAACGCCTTCGGAGTTCAGGAATATCGAGATGAACGAGTAGAAGGCGTTCATCAGCGCATAAAATATCACTATCAATAGGACCGTCTTGAGGAAATTGCCTTTCTTCATGTTTTTTACCAGCGCATCTATCTGCTGTTTTGCTGGCGTCCTATTCATCTTCGGCGAGCTGTGCACAAACAATGTGACCACCAGGAAGGCGAGGAAACTTGTGAACGCGAGCACGTAGAACGGGAATATGAATGATATCAACGTGGCAAAGCCGCCCACAAGCGGTGCTATCCCGGAGGCGAAGTCGTTCATGCTGGAAAAGAAACCAGTCTCCTTGCCACGCACCCTCTGGCTTGCGAAGCCGAATATGTATGCCCACGAGGTGAGCCAGAGGAACGAGGACGCGACTCCCCTGCCTATGCTGATGAGCATCAGAAATGCAAAGCCGTTTGCCATCGGGTAGAGCAGCGCGAAGACCGCATACGCGAGCAGCACCACCTGCAGCACACGTTTCATGTTGATCCTGTCGACAATCACCATGAAGGGGATGTTGAGCAGGACGCCAAAAAGGGTGGTTATGGACAATATTATGCCCGTGAGCTCCGTGCTTTTTGTTATACCGTTTACGTATATGGAGAATATGGGCGAGAGCACGCCCCAGCCGAAAGTGTATATGAAGAACGCAACCGATATCGGCAAAATAACCTTGTTAAAGCCCCTGTAATGCTTCAGGTCCGCTATCTCTTTGAACACACTATACAATTATAAGGAATTGTTAAATTACTTTCTGTGGATGGGACTTTGGCGAAACATCCCCAGACGTTGATTCGCCTGTATTAGCGCTCCATAAATTAGGGTTTCAAACTAACAAGGGCAACCCCAAGCGTCCTAGCTTTTGAATGGATTTCCTTATCAAATGTCAATAATGGGCTTTTGTAAAGGATGCTTGTTGCTACATAAAGCGAATCATAAACTGTAAGTTTACTATTCAGGGCTATCCTTATTGATACCCTATGTAGATCATCAGAATCTACATGTTTGATCTGCGCCCATATCTGCGATAATCTATCGAATGCCAGCAGCGCATCATCATTGTTGAGCTTTTTTCTATTGACCGAATAATCCCACAGGACATTCATTGTTTCAAACAGTGCAATATTCGGTGCGATTATGGGTTCGTCCTTCGATAAGGTTTCATATACAATTCGCTTTACCAACTCGGATTGGTTCTCGTCTATTACTAACTTAACCAGTACGTTGGCATCTATCGTCATCATTCCATTACCTTATGTCTCTGTAATGCCTAATGATGTCAGTGCTATCTCCGCGTATCCTTATCCTCTTGGAGGATTTTTGCAACTCATTCAATAGATCAAGCAATTTTGTTGCTCGTACCCTGTCTTCAATATGCTCCCTAATATCCTTGCTCCAGTTAACATGTATCTTCTTCATCGTCGCTTTTGTCCCTTTGGGAACCCTTATGGTAATAACCTCGCTTTCAGCCATCGAACCACAGAATTATATGGTGGGAAAGATATATATGTATTACGTTTGTATACAAACGACATACTTATACGATGGCAAACCGAGCCCTCGGTGAAACATCCCCAGACGCCGATTTTCCACTTTCGATATCAGCATTAACCTTTATAACCAAACCTTTTGTTGTAGATTTTATGGTTGATTATATCCACAATTAAAACAACAATCTCGTCTT
>DAIDAE010000006.1:19759-41477 GCA_027310755.1 Candidatus Micrarchaeaceae archaeon
TCTGTTAATCCATTTTTTAAGGTGTACAACATTCTCCAAAATCCCGGCAGCTCAATCCTAAAAAGATTATTTGCATCGTAGTTTATTCTGTATTCGTTTGGTATGAGTTTCTTGACGATAGGGTCTCCGTACTGTATATCTCCTTTTACCAATTCTATCTTTTTATTAATGCCATTGAGTAAAGTTTTCTCGTGTTTTGATTTGCTAGCCCTAAGCTCATCTAGCACCTTTTCCACTTCCGGTGTGGGGATCACCCGCACAATTTTCATAATTCTCTACCATGCGCAACCAACTTTCTAACTTTCGGATTAGTGCTGTAGATCCAGGTTATGCCCCTTAACGTCACGGCTATTTTGTTACTTTTTTCAAGATATTCCAAGACAGTAATCAGTGTATTATGATTAACCTTTCTCGGAAGCGCCCTTTTTAATTCTGCAACAGTGATTATGCTGTCAGCATTCTGGAGTGTTTTCTCTACCATAAGAATAGTGTCTAAAGTCGGAGAAGAACCATGCTTTATCCTCTGCTCCATCATTTTCTGCATATTACCACACTCTATTGATATTAGTTAGTATCAAATAGATATTTAAATGTATCTGGGCCCTCGGAGAATCGAACTCCGGATCTTCACGTTGTCAACGTGACGTCTTACCACTCGACTAAGAGCCCATGAATTTCAGATGCTTATTACCATCCCGTCCCTAGAGGCCTCTGTGTTCCTGAAAACCGCCTTCGCGTCTTTTAATATCTCCTCTGGGTTTTTGTACCTTGCGCTTATATGGAAGAGCACAAGCCTCTTGCACTTCGCCTTTTTCGCTATCTTTGCGGCGCCATCGGCCGTGGAATGCGATCTTTCTTTGGCGAGTTCCTCCAGGCTCTTTCCATAGGAGGCTTCATGTATGAGGAGGTCTGCATTCCTCGCCGCAATCGCGGTACCGTTTATCGGCCTTGTGTCCGTAGCATACACGATCTTCTTGCCCGGCACCTGGTACGTGACATCCCTTAACTTTATCGTCTTTCCATTAACCTTCAGCGAGCCCTTTTTCACCAGCTGGCCGAACATGGCCCCGCGTAGCCCGAGCTTCTTCGCCTTCTCCTTCAGGAACCTCACCCTGCCCTCCTCTTCGAACACATAGCCGAGGGTCGGGATCATGTGGTCCAGCTTGAATGCGCTTACCTTGATGCCATCCCCGTTAAGCACCACGCCTGGCGCTACGCCCTTTACAACTATTTTGTATCCGATGAGCGCCATGTCAAATGTCAGGAGCGCGTTGACCCTTCCCTCCTGGCCTTTTGGCACATATATGTAGAGGGGATCCGGTCTCCTGTTCAGGGCCATGGTCCTGACCAGCCCGGCGAGCCCTATTATGTGGTCTCCGTGCGTATGGGTTATGAAAATCGCCTTGATTCTCGACAGGTTCACCGAGTACTGCATGCACTGGCGCTGCGTGCCCTCCCCGCAGTCAAAGAGGTATACGCTTCCATTGTACTTCATGGCCACGGCTGGCAGCCCCCTCTCTCTCGTGGGCATGGAGCCGGCGGTCCCCAAAAACGTTACTTCTATAATCAATGTCATCAGCCTATCTCTATCCTGACCTTTTTATTTTTCAGGTCAACATTTAATATCTTTACATCAGGGAACTGCCTTTGCAATCCCTCCCTGGTTATCCTCCTGTCCGCCCGCGCGCTACCTATGAGCGCGTTAATGCTGTTCATCTTTTCGAGCAGCGTCCTCCCCATCTCCTTGTTGTCCTCTATTTCCCTGTCAAAATTTCCCAGGAGCTTCTCCTGTTTCTTTATGCTGTTCTCCAGCTCCTCTATCCGCCTTTTCTGTTCTGTGTTCTCCTCCTTGCCCGCTCCGATCGGATTTTCAAAATAGAACTGGTCGAGAGCCTCTTGAAGGGTGCCGAACCCCTGCGCCTCCAGCCCGGCGTACTTCTCAAGCTCCCTTATCGAATAGTCTACTGCCTTTCCGCCGCTCCTGTAGATAATTGGTTTTATGCCGGCCGGTTTCTCAAACCTGTAGTTTGTCGCTTGCGTAGGGGGCTTGTAGTCAAATCCATTTTTTATATTCCTGTCCCTGGACTCCTGCACCTTCTGCGCAAGCAGTATTCTCATGTTTTCATCGGTTATTATCAGGTTCCCTTTTCCGAACATCTCCACTATCATGTTCAGCGTTGCCTCTCCCTTCCCGAGCACGAAAACCACTACCCTGTCATAGTTCAACTGCCTTATCTCCCGGATCTGGAAACCCTCAATCCTCTTTCTTACCGCGGATGCGAAATTCGTTGGCATATCCTGTTTCTCTATGTATTCCGTCCTGTTTATCGCGTGTGAAAGTATTATCTGGATGTTGGCCTGCACCTTGTTCTTCGACATCTTCAGCCTGAACCTATCATCGGCTACCTCGTAGAACTTGTCGATGTAGAATCCGGCAAACTCCTGGAGCTCGTCCACAATAACGGCAAGCTCCTCGCTGGTAATTCCTCTCATACAACTATAATTGACCAGCTTATTTCTTAGTTATTGCTTTTTGAGCTTCCTCGCGCCCTCCTCCTTGGCGACCTTTGCAAAGGCCGCGGCCTTTTTGTACGCGGTGTTGCCGTGGTCCTCAAACGCGGTGCCTATCTGGACTATGTCTGCTCCGCTCCTGTAAACATCCCTAAGCTGCTGCGGCGTCCTTATACCCCCGGCGGCGATGTACGGCACGTCAATCACGGACTTTACCGCCCTGACCATCTCGTTCGGTATCGGGCCCATCCCCTGCGCCTGCGGATTCGATCCGGTATCGGTCAGTATTATCCTGTGTCCCAGGTATTCCGCGGTCAGCGCCAATGCGGCCGCAATTTTCGGCTTCTCCCTCGGTACTAGATTTACATCCCCGACCCATCCAGCCGTCCCGCCCGGCGAGACGATGATGTAGCCGACGGGAAGGGGCTCTATGCCCACCTGCTTGATAAGCGGCGCAGCAAGCATCTGCGCCTGCGCGTGCCAGTAAGGGTTTCTTGAATTCAAGAGGGACATGAAGTACATCGCATCGGCGTTTTTAGTTATCGTAGCAATATTGCCGGGGAAAAGGACGACCGGCACGTCAATCACCTCCTTTATGTTTTTGACCACGCTGTCGAGCATCTCCCCCTGTGCGCCTATGCTGCCGCCGAGCAGCACTATGTCGGCGCCGCCCTCGGCCGATCCCTTTGCGGTCTTCACGGCGATTTCGGGGGTTGCATAATCAACCGGGTCTATCAGCGAGAACAGCATCGCTCCCTTCGTCTCCAGGGTTTCGTGTATGTACAATTCAACCTTTCCTATTTTCATAAAATCAACTTAAACATGAGAATGATCAACGGTTATGCATGCTCTTGTATTTTTCCAGGAAATCTAGCGCCTGCGCCTTCCCCTCCACGTCTATGCTCCTCTTCGGCCGGAAGTCCAGCTCCCTGCAGATCTTCGCTATGCTCACAACCCTGTCGCTCAGCAGGAAGTTCAGCTCAGCCATGTTTATGTTGAGGACCTTCGCGCCAAGCAGCGCGAGCGCCGGGTGCATGTGCTTTTCCGGGGGCGGCACGTCCAGGAACTTCGCCGCCTTGTCAAAGAGCTGCTTGAGCGTGTAGTCCTCTCCGTCGGTGAGGTTGTATATCTTGTCGTAGGCGTTCTCCCTTCCGACGCAGGCCAGCATACCATCGACAACGTCGTCTATGTGCGTGAGCGTTATGTGGTTGTTGCCGCTTCCAATGTAGCGCAGCCTGTTCTCCAGGAGGTACCTGAAGATCTTGTCGAACGACGCGGTGTAGCCAGGCCCGTACATCGTTGACGCCCTGAATATCGTGTATCTTATGGACGGGTGGGCGAGCGCGAACGACTTCACCACCTGCTCGGCCATGAACTTTGTTTCCCCGTACAGCCTGCTGGGCCTTGTTTCCGAATCCTCGGTAAGTATCTCGCCCGGCCTCTTGTTCCCGTATACTGCCGTTGTGCTCAGGTATATGAACTGGACCCGCTTGTCCTGCGGGTTTGAGTCCACGAAGGCCTTCAGCACGTTTTCGGTGCCCAGCACGTTTATCTGTATGTAATCCTCCGAGCTGCTCCTTGTCAGGTCCGTCAGCGCGGCGAGGTGGAATATCCTGTCGGCCCCGGCGCACGCAGCCCTCAGGTTGCGCTCGTCGTCAGGGTTTTTCAATCTTATGTCCGCTCTGTACGGTATGACCCCGCCGGGCAGGGACTTCCAGTGGCTGGATGAAAGGTCCTCGAGCACTATTATCCTGACCTCGTCCCCCATATCCAGCAGCTTTCTGATCAACCTGGTGCCTATCCCGGAAGTCGGTCCCGTAATGACGTCTATCATCTTCCTTTTCGGGGCCTCCTCCTTCTTGGTCAGCCTGCCCTGTTTCGGCCTATCATCCTTGTTATTGCTCTTCTTTGCCATATTCGCTCACGTCTTCGCCCTGTTCCAGGACGCGCCCCGCCAGCCTGCTTATCCTTTCGTGCGTGGCCGTCACCTTGTTCACCACATAGGATGGCCAGTCTTTCCCGTACGGCGTGTACACGCTCAGGTTTATCTTCATCTTCATCAGTTTTGCGAGCTTCTTCTCGCTAAAGCCTAGTGGCACCTCAAATATTAAGCCCTTCTTGTACTCCTTGCTGAAGCCGGCTATCTTCTCTATCAGCTTTTCGTTGTGCTCCAGCACCGCGACGGTGACCCCCGCCTGCAGGAGCTTGCTTATTTTCGATATATAGTGCCCAAGTATGTATTTATCCGCTTGCCTCGCCTCCTCCTTCGCGCTCATGCCGTTCTTTTCCGGCCCCCTCTTCCTCCCTGTCCTTGCGCCCCCGGCGTCAGCGGGGCGGATATCATGGTACGAATAATAGGTTATCTTGACGAGGTCGTTCGGCCTCAGCATCTTCCTTATTGTGCCTACCTCGAGATCGTACATCACCGGTATCTCAATCCCGATATTTCTGTACTCCTTCCTGTATTTCCTGTATATCCCGAAGAGATCCTCCATCTCGGTGCCGTTCTCCGCCTCGAGCCACACCCTCATGTTTGTGTTCTTGATGGAGTCCAGAAGGTCCGGAAGGCAGTTGTCGAGGGTCCCATGGTTTATGTTTATGCCCAGCTGGCTCGGTCTTATCGAGATGTCCGCCCTGAGGTTCAGCCTGGACGCCTGCTTCGCCAGCTGCATGTATGCGTTTGCATTGTACCTGGCCTTCGTCGAGTCGTCCACGCCGTCGTTGAGGAATGTCATGGTCGTTTTCAGCTCCCTCCTATCGTTCTCCCTCGCCTCCTTGAGGACGGAGCTAAGAGTAGGCCCGGCTATGCGCTTCTGCACTAGTCGGAACACGACACCCTTTATAATTTTGTGCTCGTTCGGCAAAGTCAAACACCGATGCGAAAATGCAATCGATTACTATTCTTCACTTAGGTTTAAAACCCTGATTGCAGCGCCCGTTCTGCTGCCTCCATACCCGGGCTCCTGCCCCCTGCCGTGCGCGGCCCAATTCCCGCCCCGGGCTGCTTCATTGCTTCCTTGTGCCGACCTTTGCCCTGTTCAAGAGTATTGCGGCAACTATGGTTGTTATGACTATTATCATTAGCGATATGAAGAATATCTCCGAGGAATATGCTATGCCCGTGGTGAGGAGTATGCCAGCGAGGACGGCCGTGGTTGTCTCTCTGGGCAGCATCGCATATACGACGGACCTCTGCTCGCCCGCGTCCCTGACGAACAGCATGGTCTCCGCGTACCTTATTATTATCAGCACCACAACGACGAGCAGCACCTCAGGAAGGTATTGGGTTGTGAGGGTCATCACCATCCCTATGAAGACGAAGAAGAAAGTCCTGATCAGGAACTCGATGTCCTTCTCCACCGCGCGCATCTCCTTCCCGTCCGTTTTTATGGACATTCCGAAGAACTTGCCTATGGCTTTGTGGTTACCCATCATTATTGCAAATATCAGCACAGATATTATCGCGGCACCGTTGAAGAAGCTCACAACCCCGTACAGCAGTATCGCCACCGCGATGGTCGGCAGGTACTCCCCTATGCTTCTGGTCATGTCAAGGACAAACATCCAGAGCAGCCCGGCTATGAGCCCCAGGAACACCGCAACGCTTATGTAGTCCACAACATAGTTCGAGTAATATCCTATTGAAAGCTGGCTTCCGGAAATGACGTTTATGAATATCGTGAAGAGAAGTATGGCGACCACGGAGTTTATCACGACCTCCATGAGGAGCATCTCGTACATCTCTCCGGATATTTTCAACCTTTTTATCACCGACAGTATCACGATCATGGAGGTGGGCCCCACGATTACCCCGAGGAGCGCCCCGTATAACACCGGCCAATTGAAGACGTAGTACATGAGCGCAGCCACCACCGCCATCGGCAACACGATGTCGAGGACCCCAAAGACCGCCCCCCTCGAGCTCTTTATCCTGCCCCTGTAGAGCACTATCTTCTTGCCCGCGCTGTATATCAGGAGTATAAGCGCGATGTCCCCGAAGAGCGGCAGAAGCTCCCTCAGCGTATTCACGTAGTTCAGCGGGAGCAGGTTCCCCACGGGAACAAGTATTATGCCTATCAGCATTAGTATGAGCGCCTCTGGAATCCTTGTGCGCTTGAATATGGTGTCCCCTATGTACCCTATGATTATTATCAGCGCTATGGCTATGAGAATTGCAATTGAGTTTATCGCGCTCTGCAGCAGGAATCCCTGAATCATGACATCGATCCGGTTAACAAATGGCGTTATAGTTTAAAATACCTTGCCGACATCCGTAGCCACTTTTTGATGCACGGCGGCATTGCATTGGAACTGGGCACCTCCCCCGCCATCAGGCCTTCAATTCCCCCGATGCCAGCTTCTTTATTACCGCCCTTGGGTCCTCGTTCTCGCACTTCACACCCATGCTCTTGCATGTGCCGAGGACCTGCCTCATCTTCGCCTCCAGTGTCCTGCCGTACATCGAGGCCTCCTTGGATTTCGCTATCCTCTTTACCTGCTCCAGGCTGAGGTTTCCTATCACTTCATCCTTTGTCTTTGCACCCGCTGCCACCCCGAGCTCTTTCAGGATGAGCGCGCTTGTCGGAGGCGATCCCACCTCAACCCTGAATTCCTTTGTCTCCGGGTTGACTATGACCTTGACCGGTATCTTCACGCCCTCGAACTGCTTTGTCTTGTTGTTTATCTCCGCTATTATGTTGTTGACAGGGACACCAAGGGGCCCGAGCGCCGGCCCGAACGGTGGGCCTCCAGTAGCCTTTCCTCCCTCAATAAGCCCCGCAATTGTTACGTCAGCCATTTATCGCACCATCAAAATTATCATCATGCCGTTCTCTTTTTATTATTCTCATTCCTGCTTCTCCGCCTTCTGTATTACCTTGGCAGTGTTCATTTTCGTCGTTATTGGTATGGGGACTACGACATCCTGCAGCTCCACGGTTATGTCGCTCTTCAGGTCGTCCACCTTGAGCACCTTCGCCTTGTATCCCTTGAAAGGCCCGCTGGTGAACTCCACAGTGTCGCCCTTCTCTATATCCTGCGCGAACTTCCTTACCTGTATAAGCTTGTTGATCTCCTCGTCCACGAGGGGTTTGTTGAGCATCCCCTTGACATTGTGCTCCCTGGTTATGAACTGCCTCACTGAGAGCTCGTCCTCCGCCTCTATTATAATATAGCCGCGCATGCCCTCCATCACCATTATGGAGTATATGGGCAGGTCCACCTTCGAAGCCTTGTTCTGCAGCATATTGGCTGCGATCCTCTCCTGCCCCGAAGTTACTTTTACAACAAAATACACTGCATCACTCAATTCAGAATCTTTATAGTATTTCTTTGAACATCATTCTTCATGGATTACATAAAAGCAAAAATCAAAAATGCTGAAAATGTAAAACAGAAAATAATGAAACGCGGCATGCTTGACAGCGGCAGGCCGGTCAAACATAGCAAAAGCTATGTCTATTTTCCAGTAGTTATTGGTATGTCAAAGAATAAAAAGGTTGGTGTCAGGCGCGGGTATGACATACTCGGCAACATTGCGGTGATAGACTTTGACGGAACAAGGGCAATGGAAAAGGAATTCGCAAGACAGATACTCGAAAGGCACAGGGGCGTGAGCACGGTGCTGGCGAAGGCCGGCGCCGTCAAGGGAAAGTACAGGACAAGGGAGTTCAGGCACGTCCTCGGAAAAAAGAACTTCACCGCGGATTACAGGGAGAACGGATGCGAATTCAGGTTCGACGTGAGGAAGACGTTCTTCTCCAACCGGCTTTCATTCGAGAGGGCGAGGATAACCGGCCTGGTAGGGAAGAAGGAGAAGGTCATGGTGCTCTTCTCCGGGATCGGCCCCTTTGCCATAGAGATAGCGAAGGCGCACAGGGATGCAGCAGTTGTCGGCATAGAGCTTAACAGGTATGCAAGCAATGCAGCCAACGACAATATAAGGATCAACAAGGTTACAAACGTGCATCTTGTAAATGGGGACGTCAAGACCGCATCAAACAAATATGCAAATTTTGCAGACAGGGTCATCGTCCTGATGCCGAAACAGAGCCTGGAATTCCTTGACGAGATATTGACGGTGTCAAAGAAAAGGGCGAAGGTGCACCTTTATGCGTTTGGCGCGAGCGACACGGCATATGCTACCGTGGCAAAGGCGTTAAAACTCCATGCGAGCCAGAATGGCTACAGGATAAGGGAGGATTCGAGGAGGGTGGTGAGACCCTATTCGGCAAGGGAGGTCGAGATAGTTATTGATTATACCATAAGGAAGTAAAAGGAAATAATGGAAAACAAGGATAATCGGAATGAAGTGGGAGGAATGACGATAGACGCAAAAAAGAAACTGCGGATAATGGCCCTCGGCGCGGCGATAGTGGCTGTACCGGTGCTGCTGGCGTACTATGTCCTGCACATACTGACCGTGCTCCTGCTCTTTGTCTTTGTAATACCCGCAGCATTCCTGCGCAGGAGGGAACATATCAGATATTTCCTGCTTGGAGTGCTTATCGGCGGGATGGTCAGCGTCCTCTTTTTCATTTATGTGGCAATGCACCTCGGGCTGTAATTGATTTGTCTCCTGCGCGCGGTCGGTGGGTCCTACCGGTTCCGGGGCTTCAACCAGATGATTAATGGCACACATTAACCAGGCTAAAAATATTGAGCTAAATGTTAATGATCTGCCCATGCTAAAATTATGCCGAGATCCTTTGCTTTTGAAACTATCTTTTTATCAAAAGTGAGCAAAGGTGAATTATGCATCAGGCTTACTGCGACATACAAAGAATCGTAGAAACTTAGCTTATGTTTTTTAGATATATCCATTGCCAGGTTCGCTATGGATCCTGTTGGGATAGTTTCTATTTTGCCAAAGATGGATGTTAATATATCAAATGCCTCGTCCACATTCTTCTCGCTGATTTTTTTCTTTACACCAAAATTTACCCATATGGCATTCAGTGCTTCTGCAAGTATTATGTCCGGCGCAAAAAGCGGATTTTCTTTCGAGGTTTCCGAATTTATTATCATATAGGCCTTGTCTGAGTCCTTTTCCGTTATCGCTAACTTTACTATAGCATTTGCGTCTATAGTTATCATATAGAATCACGGTAATGCTTGATTATTTCAGTGCTATCGCCATCGACCTTTATTTTCAGCGCCCTTTTATGCAATTTTGGAAGCAATTCGTGCAACTCAATCGACTTTGCTCTGGCTTCCAAATAGCCCCTAACATCTTCTGCTACGTTTACCTTAGCTTTTTTCATAGCAATTTTCACTCTTTTGGGCACCCTTATTGTTATAACTGCAGTCTCTTCAGACATATCAATCACACCATTACTATGAACAGGAAGATATATATGTATTGTGTTTGTATACATTTAGAATACAAAATTCCATAGGATATGTTCCGCCCGGATTCCGAGCATCGTTAAATATTGCGGGGTTATAATAAGTGGTCTAAAACCCACATTCTCCAGGGCTAGGGCCCCCCGCTCCTTCTCTGCCACACTTTCACTAACAGGGCCGTGTCGGCAAGAATAAAAAGCTTTGCACGGCATAAATTATTGCGATCAGTGATATAGTTGGCGACAGCGACGGCCGATAGGGTAACCGTTACAGGGTTGGCTCCAGTGCAGCTTGACCTGAACCTGGAGGGCAACCTAAGGGACTTTGTGGGCAATGCCACATGGAGGGAGCTTCTTGTGGAGCTCGTGGCCACAGACAAGCTGGACCCGTGGAACATAGACATAGCCAGGATAGTGGACGGATACATAGGCTTCATAAAGAGGATGAAGGTTCTGGATCTTCATGTGCCGGCAAACATAATACTCGCCGCATCCATTTTGCTCAGGATGAAGAGCGAGAGCTTCAAGGTCTTCGACATCCCGGAGCCGGTCGAGGATATGGTGGATCTTCCGGGAGAGCCCAGGATAATACCGGACGTTCAGCCCCTGGTTCCAAGGCTCAGGATGCAGCCGAACAAGCGCGTAACGCTGTACGAGCTGATGAGCGCGCTGGATGAGGTCATGAAGCTCAAGGAGAAGAGGGAGCTCTTCGTCCAGGCTGCAAGCACACCGGTGCAGTTCTACATAAACAACGAGGACATAGACCAGAAGATAGAGACGATCTACAGCATGGTCCAGAGCCATTCGGACAAGACAGGAATGACTACCTTCGCTTACCTGTCGAGCAATTTCGACCACTCAGAGAGGATACTCCTTGATTTGTTCATACCGCTGCTCTTCCTGGCGCACAAGCAAAGGATAATAATAATGCAGGAGAAGTTCTTTGACGAGATACTGATAAAAATAAACGGCGGTAAGGGAAATGGCTGAGGGCAATGAGGAGTACAAGAGGCTCATCGAGGCCGCGCTTTTTGTCACGAGCAAGGCGATGAGCGCTAGCGAGCTCGGCCAGGCGGTCGGGATTGCCTCAGTGGGCGCCGTCGGTTCGCTGCTGGACGATCTCATATCGGAATATGAGGCAAGGCAGGGAGCGCTCGGCATATTCAGGATAGGTGACAAGTACATAATGAGCGTGAAGGAGCCGTACGCCGGCAAGGTCAACCAGCTCGCCGGCGCGCCAGACCTATCAAGGGGTGCGCTCAGGATCCTCGCGTTCGTGAGCAAGAACGAGCCCGTGATGCAGAGCAGCATAGTCAAGACCTTCGGCAGCGCATCGTACGACTACATACACGAATTGCAGGAGAAGGATTTCATAAGGGCGCAGAAGACGGGCAGGACCAAGAAGCTCGATACGACGGAAAAGTTCAAGGAGTACTTCAACTTTTGAGCGACCCAAGCCCCTAGTTGTGCGAAAGAATGTCTATCAGGTTGAGCACCGCATCCCTGGATGTGTCGTGCTTTAGCCTTACTCCTATCTCATCCATCTTCCTGCTGCTCAGGAACGCGTCCGGCACGTCACCGGGCCATCCCTGCTTGCCGCCCGTGTATTTTATCTTTGCGCCCTTTGCAAACCTGTCTATGACGGCCTGCGCTATGTCGCTCACCTGCATCTGGTCCTTTGTCGCCAGGTTGTAGATATTCTCGCTAGCCCTTGACTTTTCGTATATCAGCATCATCGCGTTCACGCAGTCCACGACATCTATGTAGGATTTTTTCTGCTTGCCATCACCAAAGACGGTAAGCTCCTTGCTGTTTTCCCTGAGCCTCTTGACGAAATCCAGCACGACCCCGTGCGTCGAGTTCTTGCCGACCACGTTTGCAAACCTGTAGATGTAGTAGTTCATCCCAAAAAGGTGCGAGAATGCGGTTATCAATCCCTCCGACGCCAGCTTGGCCGATCCATACAGGGATATCGGCTTAAGCGGTCCGTAATTTTCCGGAGTGGGTTTCATGTCCGCTATCCCGTAAACAACGCTTGACGATGAGAATATTATGTCCTTCACGTCGTTTTTTCTGGCGCCCTCCAGGATATTGTACGTTGCGATTGTGCCTAGCTTGAGGTCGAGGTCTGTCTGCTTCGTTCCCAATGCAACATCAGGGTTTGCCGCCAGATGGATCACCGCATCGTATCCCCCCTTCATGCTGTCCTCGACCTTCTCCTTGTCCAGAAGATCGCCCTTTATGAAGGAAAAATCCCTGTATTTCTTGAAAGGAGCCATGAATTCGGATCTTCCGCTGCTAAGATTGTCAAAAACAGCAACCTCCGCATTCCTTGAAACAAGAAGCTCTACAAGGTTGCTGCCTACAAAGCCGGCTCCCCCCGTTACAAATACTTTTTTGCCATCCAACCCTCCCAAGTTGTTCACCCATATGTCGGATTTGCCTCTTCCACTCCCTCCTTCCTGTTTGTGTACCTTGCGGCCACGAAAAGGAACGAAGATAATCTGTTCAGGTACTTTTGAATCAGCGGATCCAGATTCGTTTTCTTCTCATTGGAGAGTGCAACCACCGAACGTTCGGCTCTTCTCGCAACCGCCCTCGCATTGTGCAGGCATGCGCTGGAGGCGGAGCCGCCGGGCAGGATGAATTTCCTCAGCTCTGGAAGCGTGGCCCCGAGCTCCTCTATCTGCTCCTCAAGTAGTTTTAGGTCTTCCTCCCCTATCCTTGACTTTGTCTGCACCCCTCCCTCCACAGAGGCGGAAACCTGCGCGCCGAGCGTGAACAGTTTGTCCTGTACCCCTCTGAGCATGCGGTTTACGTAATCATCCGATGTGTTGGCTATCGCGACGCCGATTGAGCTGTTGAGCTCATCTATGTCCCCCGTAGCCTGTATTATGCAGCTGTCCTTCCTGACACGCCCTTTTCCCATGACTCCTGTGGTTCCGTCATCGCCGGTGCCAGTATAGTGCCTTGTAGTCGTCATCACTAGATTTGGACTCAAAGCCTATTTTAATCTTTAGCCCGAAACTATTTTGGCGCGGGCCTGTAGTCGAGTGGTAAGACGTTCCCTTCACACGGGAAAGATCCGGGGTTCGATTCCCTGCAGGCCCATAAGGCACAAATATTGGATTGGTTGGATTGATTTGTATGCACAGCGCGAAGACACCGATGGCCAGGACGATACAGGAGGTGTGCAGATCGTGGGACGGGAAAGACACGGAATTGCTCATGGCCACATTGAGGCGCGCCCGCTCTGTCGGCTTCGAGCACTCGTTTCCCAAGAAGGAACACACGCCGCTTGGCGATCTAATGAAGATGCTCGACCTGCTGTCCGAGAAATACGCAATCACTCCGGGAGACAGGGATGTCATAAAGGAGGCGCTGATCGGAGAGATGCAGTCAGGGTACAGGAGGGAAGAGGTGGAAAACCCAAGCAGACCGCGTAAGGGGCCGTAGACTAGGATCCAGGGCCCAAAAAGCGTCGTCCAATTTCACACAAGTTACATAAACTTATAAATAGATTGCCATACAATCCTTTAATCGAGTACATGAAGAACAACAATAAAGGAATATTTATCGGAATAGTGGCTGTGCTGGTAATACTGGGGGCTGTCGCGGTATTGAGCGGGCATTATGCCCCGTCTTCGACCGTAGGATTTGGACAACAGGCGCCAGTGCTCCTGACCGATCCGGCCATTGTACCTACAGGCACCACCGCCTTGGTAATAGCATATTCCTCATTAAGGGTGCACACAAGCGGCGCTTCTGGTGCCGGCTGGGTGAGCGCCTCAGGCAGCGGAACCATAAACCTCCTTAATCTGGTGAACACGACGGAGCTGATAGGCAAGGCAAATCTCTCCGCAAATTCAACCATAGACATGATCAGCTTCAATGTGACTTCGGCAACAATAACGATAAACGGCACCACGAGCAATGTGACTCTTCCGAACCATGTCATAACAGCACACATAACCGGAAGCAGCAAGGTGAACGCGACATCGGGGGTACTCCTTGACCTTTCGCCGACAATAGCTGCGATATACACTTCAAACTCTACTGTATTCGTGATGGTGCCATCCGTAAGGGCCATAGTGATCGGAGGCAGGAATGTTTCAACATCCTTAAGCGTCGGGACAAGGGAAACGCTGAATGCAAGCGATAGGAAGGATTTGGAGGACATACGTTCAAACATAAGCATAGTGTCATCCTCGGTGAGCCTCAGCGGCAATTCCACTGACGTTTCGGTGACGGTGAAGGACAATTCAAACACCAGCGTTGTGCTAAGGCATGTGCTGGTATTTGGGAACTACAGCGTCGCTGTTGCGCCGCTTGCCGGCTTTAATACTACCGTGCACGTAGGGGACAACGGCAACATAAGCGAGAACAACGGCAATACAAGCGAGAGGAATGGCAACATAGTAAGCAAAAATGGCACTGTATCTCTCAACATAACGAACATAGAGAGGAACAGCGGTGACCACGTAAGCGCCAATATCAGCGCCAATGTCAGCGCCCGCGGCGATCCCCCCGGGAACGTGAGCTCTGACGTGAGTGGCCCAGAGTCCGATCTCATCTCACAGGGAATAGAGACGCAGCACCTGCGCATGTTCAATTTCATGATAGACCAGAATGGCACGCTCTCCCTGCCTTCGCTTAGCGGCGAAGCCGAGGGAGCTGGCCTTGGCTACAACCTTTCGGCAGGCGCAACCGCCACATTCACATTTGCTGGCAGCATGAGCTTTGGCGAAGGGCACATAACCATAACGCCCGCATCCGGATCGCAGTACCGCATTGTCGTGAGCGGCGAGAATGGCGCAAGGGCATCGGCCAACGTCACCGCGGGCTGATATCCCATTTATTTTTCTGCAGCCGCAGCGCTCAGGCCAATCTGCTTTTAGGGAGCCCTCGCAAAATGCAGCGCGGTCACTCTGCCTTTATCTATAGCTAGGGTCGCTTGTCGTCTTTATCTCCGGCGCCGGCTTCGGCATCGACCTGTCGTTCAGCTGCTTCTCCAGGTTTGCCATCGTCTCCGGCAACATCTTTGCAAGCGATTTTGCCGTGTTCTTGCTTATCACGAACTCTCCGAGCGCTGTTCCCTTCATCATGTCTATAAAGACAAGCATGATCTGTCCCTCCTTTTCCACTTCGCCCTTGTCATTCTTGCCCGCCTTGACCTTCAGCACCAGTGCGACCTCGTCCGCAAAGATCGGTTTCGTGTCCACGAACTTGAGCCCCATCTGTTGTTTCTGCTCCTCTGTCATTTGAATCACATTGTTTTGTGTGAATGTATTGAACGGCAAGATATTAAAGAGGGTAAGCACGCCCTGTCCGCAGCTGCTGGTTGATGGTCGCCTCCGCCACCAAGTGAACAAAATGTATACATATTGTTCAGTTATATGAACATAATGTTTAAATACCTTTCTACCTAAATCTTATCATGGAGGAAGGAATATTTTCACGAATGGTTTCTATTAGCGAAAAGGCCATCCAAGATTCAAAATCGTTTCCTTTTCGCAGATATCTTTTTGATACAGTAGATAAGGCATCTACGAATTTCTATAATGGCATATACGGTTTAAGAGGCATAGGTAAGACAGTAATGCTTCTTCAACTTGCCGGCAAGAGGAAACACTCCATCTACATACCTGCAGATGCGACATATCTGCTACAGGACACGCTTTATGATACTGTGAGCCATGTCATTGCAAGAGGTTATGATAATATTTTTATAGATGAGATCCATACGCGGAAGGACTGGACCGCGGATCTTAAGACGCTCTACGACGAGGGGAAAAGAAACATATTCTTTAGCGGATCTTCCGCCATGGAAATGAAGAAAGGCGCCGATCTTAGCAGAAGAGCCATAATGCACGAGCTAAAACCCGCATCTTTCAGAGAATACCTCAACATAAAGAAAGGCGCCGAGTTAGAAAAAATCAGCTTGGGAGACCTATTTGACAAGGAAAAAAGGCAAAAGATAGCAATCAAGAATCAGAAGTGGAAGGAATTCATGCAGGAATACTACAGATATGGTGGGGTTCTATACGAGGATGTCCAAAAGACATTCCCAAAACCGATCTCGAACAGCCTTGAGAAAATAATAAGTGTAGATTTGGCACCATTGAGAGAACTAGATGTAAAAGTGGAGAACGACATTTATAAGCTCCTTTACAAGATAGCAGAAGCCGGGCCTTATGAAGCCAGTTATACCAGTTTGGCAAATTATTTGGGAATAAGCAAGGCGACAGTCATACGACTGCTATCTGATTTAGAGAAGACGGGATTACTAAAGCAGATCTTCCCCTGCGGAAGCGGCTTTAAGAAGGAACCAAAACTTTATTTACGTGTGCCATTCCGATACGCATTGAATGAAATGTCTGCCAGAAGAACCGATGTCGGTGCTACTCGTGAGGAGTTCTTTGTGAACAATGTTGATGTTGAGTGCTACTATAAAACGCAACGCGGAGAGAAAACACCCGATTTCATGTTAAATGGCAAGATGATAGAGGTTGGAGGAGAATCTAAGAAACCTTCATCTGCCGATTACTTGGCTGTTGATGGATATGCCTTTACTGAAAATAGGATACCATTATTTCTGTTTGGATTCCTATATTAGTTACACAGAAACTTTCTTGAGCTTTGTACACGTCGGTTGAGCTGGACTCCTATGTGGACTAACGCGACTGGACTGATGTCAAGGAATATCAATGTATGTCGATTGCTATCGGTTTTACATGGGCAAAACGGGCTGAATAGCGCCCCCTTCTCGTTGTCTGAATGGGCATTTGTCCAGTCTTTGGTCTTTTGTCTTTGGCATTTGGCGCATCCTATATATAATATAGGCGCCAAAATGTTCCTCATGACCCTACCTAACACCTGCCCCAAATGCAATATAGGCATGAGGATGATGGAGCAGGAGGACACGATATATCTGGTATGTGGCGTGTGCGGGTACAGGAGGAAGATGGAGAACATAACCGAGCACTCCTGCCAAGCATGCGGCTACAACAAGGCGATAATGACCTACATAGGCGTCGTCATCGGGGACGAGCAGCCCGTAACGCTGTATAGGTGCGCGAAGTGCCAGCATGTCGAAAGGGAGGGAGTTTCCTAGCCATCATGGGCAGATGCAGTTGTGCAGGAACGCGTGCAATGCATAATACTTAAAAATCCGATGCTATTTATCTGGATAGTCTATCATGTCGTATAAAATTAGGCTTTTGTATGGCAACGTAGTCCAATTTTATATCTATGGCCGAGAAGCTGAATGGCGGTATTTTAAATGAAAATCTGCAAGACCGAAACATTTAAATATTATCCTAAGCCAACTTATTACTCAGTTGTGTAAGTGTAACTTGCAGAAGGAGGGGATTTCTTAATGCAGAGGTTTTGCACAACAGAGAGTAATAGCCCTGAATTTCTCAGTGGCAAATCACCGGCAATGATGTTTACCAAGGGGGTCAAATGAATTACAAGAGTTTCGTGGGCAGGACGGCTGCAATGAGGTTTTCGTTCCCGTTGCTGATAATGTTTGCATTTTTGTTTAGCGGTATAGCGCACGCTCAGGTAATTGCGAGCCTAAATCCACAGGGCGCTACCGTAGACTACGGTCAGCCAGCATCCATCCAGTACACGGGCTCTGCTACTGGTGGTGGTGCAGGCTATTACTACAGTTTTGATTGGTATTCAAATACACCGGACAATAATTTTGGCTACTGTGGTTTTACGCAAAATGTACCGGATTTCAGTTCATTTTCATTTAATGTTCCTACTAGCGGTTCAACAGGGGCTTGCCAAAGCGGAGCAGGCACAACAATGTCTCTAAGTGGATCGCCCTATATCGTTGAGTTTGAGGCAATCGATACGAGCAATACAGCAGATACATCCACTGTGACAACAAAGCTTTATCTAGATCCATCTCCTACACCTCCATCAATAAGCGTTTCAAACACGGTAATAGACAACGGTCAATCAGCAAGCATCACAGTGAATGGTTGGACCGGCGGAACTCCGGATTATACTGTAAATCTGTATTCCAGTTCAACTTCTTCATGCAGTTCTGGCTCAACTCTGGCAAACACTGTTTCTGGTCTTGCCACTAACACAGTAACCGTTGAAGTTTCACCAACAAGCAATACCTATTACTGCGCAACAGTAACCGATTCGGCTTATGGCGGCGGAGTTACTGTAAGCTCACCTACGGTCGAGCTTATCGTGAATCCAGTATTGGCAGTATCAACTCCAACAGCGACCAACACAACCATGGATCAGGGACAAAATTCCATAATATCTGCTACAGCAACCGGTGGCGAGGTTCCATATACTTACCAATGGTTCGAACAGGTTCCGGGCAGCAGCGCATGGAATGCAATAGCCGGGGCCACAAACCCTTCAACCACCTTCACAACGACTACGTCAACCACGACCGGAGCATATAGTTTCATATTACAGGCTACCGATAACTTTAACATTGTTGCAAATTCACCAACAGAAAGCGTAACTTTATACAGCGCCCCGACAGTATCAATATCAAGCCCAAGCAATGTTATACTTGATTCCGGACAGTATGTAAGCTATAACGCCATAATCACGGGAGGGGCGGGCCCATTCACAGTAAACCTTGTAGAGAATGGAAACACTGTTGACACCCTTGTGGGCCAGTTAGCAGGCAGCACAATACAGTTTACTGCGGTGCAGCCCGTGGTTGGAACCGATTCATTCAATGTGATCGCAACCGATGTCGGAACCACAACACCATTTGTGTTCAATTCCACATCAAACACAATAACCGTGAACCCTGCGCCAGTGGTAACTCTATCTCCTACATCAAATACGATAGATCTGACGCAGTCGGAGACATACTCGCTGGGCATAACAGGGGGCACCGGGCCGTTCAACGGCTTCATACAGAGCCTCGGGGCAGCAATTGCGCCGAACGTGACCGTATACTCCCCTGGCGGGCACAACGCTACCACTTGGAGGCCAGGGGCAACCGGAACCTACACCCTTAATGCGCTGTTTGTGGATGCGGGCACAACTACGCCGTTCTACTTCAACTCTACAAAGGCATCGCTTAGTGTCAAGCAGACACCGACAGTTGTTGGCTTCACTCCATACAACGTAATACTCGACCTCAGCCAGGCGGTATCTTATCACCTTGTTGTGGCAAACGGGATAGGCCCGTTCAATGCGGTTCTGTACAGCAACGGCCAGCAGGTAAGTTTCACTGCGAATCCATTTGTTTCAAGCACTGACATATTCTACACGCCGACATTCATACCTCCGAACAACAAGTTCACATTATATGCTAACGTATCAGACCTCGGATCCGGCTCATCCACAGCAACGCCGTCTCCGTTCCAGTTCAGCACTCAGCAGAACAGCGTCATGATATATCCGACACCAACGCTCACAGCCCTTGCACCAAGCAACACCGTTCTGGACAATCCCCAGTATGTAACATATACGGTGCAGCTGGCGCAGGGAGTAGGTCCATTCACTGTCAACCTGATAGAGAATGGGAACGTGGTGGGCACGGTATCAAAACCTGCAGGATACAGCGGCGCGGTAACGTTTGCACCTGTTGTTCCTTATGTAAACCAGGTGGATCAATTCCAGGCAGTGGCAACGGATCTTGGCACGACAACCCCGTTCGTATTCAACTCTGCGAACAGCACCGTAGAGCAGAATCCGACTCCGACAGTGTCCATCGCACCAAGCAATACCATACTCGACTTCGGCCAGTTTGAGACATACACTATAAATGTGATAAATGGGGAAGGCCCATTCACCGCAGCGCTGTACGATGTGAGCGGAAACACTCCTGTGCAGATAGGCGTGAATGTGTCGATAGGCATGGAGGACAGCAACGGCGGCGTAGGGACAATAACATTCGTTCCACACCTATACGGTTCGTACTCGGATTCGTACAATGTTGTAGTGACAGACCTGGGAACAAGGAACGCGCCGTTCATCTTTGGATCCACGACAAATACGATAAGCGTGTATCCGACCCCAACCGCGACGCAGCCCGTTCCATCCAATGTAATATTGGACTATCCACAGTACGTGACATACAATGTCCTGCTCTCGAGCGGAACGCCTACCGGACCATACGTGGCAAATCTGATAGGGCCTGGCGGTTATGTGCAGACGCAGACTGTGGCCGGATTTGGAACGCCGGGAACACAGCTGGTCACGTTCAATGTCTTGGTGCCGCCCGTAGGAAATCCTGACAATTATTATGTGCAGGTCTATGACCTCGGCCCGAGGACATCAGCAGGGCAGGTCAATCAGTACAGCTTCTCATCCCCGAGCAATTCCATAACGGTCAATCCAACGCCGGCGGTGACCCAGCTCATAACCAGCAACGAGGTCCTTGATGTCGGCCAGTGGGACACACTCAGCGTGCAGACCGATGCGGGGACAGGCCCATTCAACATCCAGTTTACCAATGCCAGCAACGGAGATGCATTGTACACCGCGTACAATGTACCTCTTGGCGGGATGGCGAACTACACTTTCCAGACAAACTCGCCGCTGGCTTCAAGTGGAGCTACGTTTGAGCTGTTTGGAGTGGAGGCGAATGTAACAGATATCGGAACCACAACCAAGTTCCTGTTCAATTCCACCTACACCGCAGCAAGCACAACACAGAACAACATTCTCAGCGTTTCCGCCCCATCCGGGTACCCGAATTACATATGTGCAGGAGGTTCGGGGAACGACAACGTTGTCACTTCGTGGTCTCCTGATGCAAACGATTTCTTCCCATATTCGTCTGTGGGACGCCAGAGCTCCAACACGTGCGTCATAAGCACTCCGAGCCCCGATTTGGCCGAGATGGCGCTTGGGTTTAACAGCATAGTGGCTCCCGTGCTTTACGCCAGCGCAAGCGCCAATTATGTCTACAACCAGACCCTGAACTACACTGTGGCGTCGAACCATTCAACAACGCTCATAGTGGCAAGCTGCGGCTGGTATGAGTGCACGTCCATAAGCCCTCCACAGGGGTGCGTCACAAAGCTCATCCTGAGCGGTGCGGATGCTTTCGAGACTGCATATGCAGCATTGTGCAGCAACCAGAACGCAGGGGCATACACTGTCAGGGCAAACCTTTCTAGTACAGGCGGGGCGTCAATAGTCGCATACGTATTCCCGACAAACAATGTACGCATATCAAATGTCACTGGTCAGAACATAACTTTCGCGGTATATACAACGCCATACACCCTGCTTAACCTTACGGCGTCAAATGGGATTGTTACAGACCAGATAATGTACGGCCAGAGCGCCAGCGCAAGCGCCCATGTGATTCCAGGGGCAGCGCCATTCTCATTCAACTGGACGGTCAACGGTGCGAGCAAGGGCTTCACCGTGATAAACGGCACAGCGTCATCCTCGGTATTGTCCATGCCGGCAGTGGGCACCTATGTGTTCAACGTGATAGCAACAGACCTGGGAACTACGACACCGTTTGTAGTGCCGAAAGTGAGCAACACTCTCATAGCGGTCAAGAATTCAACGCTCTCGGAGAACGTCCTCTTCTGCGATACGATACCATCGGGAACGCGTACATGTGCATATGAGAACAACGGCGCAAATGTGTCCGTGGGTCCATACGACATAGCGTCAGTCTCATTCAACGGGATTAGGACGATAAACAACCAGAGCAAGTGGAGCCTGTACATAAACGGCACGCTGCACTCAGTGACAAATTCCATTGCCAACTGGTCTCAGACGCACTCGCCCGGAACATACTCGTTCGTGTTCAGCAACACCGGAGGGGCCAACTATACCTCCAACAGCATAGCATTCACCGTGACCATAAGCGGCTTCAACCCGACCGTGCCTCCATCCAGCGG
>DAIDAE010000007.1 GCA_027310755.1 Candidatus Micrarchaeaceae archaeon
ATATACTACAGCCGCCAAGGCAATCATTTCAAAAGCGTTCGCCGAATATATTGAAATGGGCGGTATGCCGGAGACCGTGGTTTTTTCCAACGAGACGGTGTTGATGCAGCTGGTCAATGATATAATCCAGAAGGATATATTGAGCAGGTATAACGTAAGAAAACCTGCAGAGCTTAAATCCGTCCTGAAATTTTTAATAGCAAATGCATCAAACATGATAACTTACAATTCTATAGTGGAAAATTTTAGAATATCTAGCCCAAACACAGTTCAGAAATATGTGGAATATGCGGCCGAGGCATACCTGCTCTTCGAAGTAAGGCGCTTTGAAAGGAAAATAAGGAAACTAGATAAAAATTCAAGGAAGGTTTACTGTATAGATAACGGGATAATGGTTAAAAATTTCCCTGCATTGAAAGAAAAGAAGGGTGCCCTGCTGGAAAATGCGGTAGCGGTACAGTTGAAAAGGTTGGGCAAAGAGTTCTTTTATTATAGAAATGCATCCGATTGGGAGGCAGATTTTGTGGTTCCGGACAAGGGCGAGGCAATCCAGGTATGCTATAGATTGGATTCAAACAACGATACCAGGGAAATCAGGGGGCTTGTGGAAGCCGCAAAAGACACTAGAAGCAAAAATGCATTGATATTGACTTTGGAACAGGAGCGGATTATAAAGAGCAAAGGCGTCACCATTACCGTAAAACCAGTATGGCAATGGCTGCTTGAAAATGAACCAGTTTATGATTGATCGTCTGTTATATGTACCCCCGTGCGCTCGAATGGAATGAAGGTGATAGGCAACGACAAGGGAAGAGCAACGCTAAAGATCAACCATCAATCACCGGAATCTCCATCGTAAAATTCCAAAATGTCCAAAAACAGCGCAAGCGGGGGGCGCGCGTTCCCGAAAGGAATAAAACCCTATTTTCCCGTGTATGATACGATTATAATGCATGGCGGCGCACGACGGCGAAACAAAAATACAGAGAGAGTACTATTTCTTAAACGCAAAGTAAGGTCGCAGTCAGCTATGGAATATTTGATGACGTACGGTTGGGCCATCCTAATCATCGCAGTAGTGCTCGGTGCATTGTTCCAGGTTGGCGTTTTCAGTGGGATTGGAACGCCAAGGGCACAGCCCGGAAACTGCCAGGTCGTCAAGGTCGGAACCGGAATCACGCAGACAATATCTCTAGCAGGGGAATGCCAAGGACAGGAACCGGAGTATGTGGCCTCTTTTACAGGTTACGATTCTACGGTAAATGATAGCGTTTCAGGACCACTAAATCAGCAGGCCGTTACGAGCATTACAATAACTGCGTGGGTTGTTCCCAAGAACCTAGTTCCATGCTATGAAAATATTGCAGGGGTTTATACTACATCCGGAACGCAATTGGATATAGGAACAACTTGTTCACCCTATCAGGCAATAATGCGGCAGGATGGCAGCCATGGTGTTGGTAGTACAGTATACCCACTATCTACCGGCGTGTACTATTTTGTTGTCGGCATATGGAACGGCACAAGCGATACATTGACTGTATATTTGAATGGAGTGAACCCGGCCACATCCGCGGGCAATGGAGCTTCCGGATACACTATTAACAGGTATACTATAGGTGGATATTACAGCGGCATGTATGCCTGGAATGGTACGATTTCAAATGTACAAATGTATAACACGACGCTTTCTGCATCCGAAATCAAGGCACTATACCTAGAAGGCATCGGGGGCGCCCCAATCAGACCCCAGAATATTATTGGATGGTGGCCTCTCAACGGGAACGCGCAGGACTATTCCGGAAACAACAATGCTGGTAAGATAAATGGAAAAGTTATATACACAAGTTCCTGGACAAGCGGGTATACACAGCCATAATTTGCCTGTTGCTGCCAAGGGCATGGTGGGCACATATTAAAATATTAGCTTCTTAATCTTGTTAGGTGGCTATGGGAATAACATCGGGGTTTGTAAGCGGCATTTACAACTATGCCCAGAGCACTCTCCCCCTTTCGCTAGGCCAGTATTCATGGATAGCTGCGCTGCTGATAGCCCTGGTAGCTTTTACAATAATACTTTCCGTGATATTTTCGATGTTTGCTTATGTATTTGGCTGGGTGGAAAGGAAGGTCATGGCCAGGATGCAATCGAGGCACGGTCCAACCTACGTGGGTCCGTATGGATTCCTCCAGAATCTTGCCGATCTGATAAAGCTGATAGCAAAGGAGCACATAGTCCCCGACGCCGCCGACAAGCCCCTCTTCCTATCTAGCATACCCCTCCTTCTTGCAATATTCGTGCTGATGCTTGTCTTCATACCGTTCACTGAGAATTTTGTCGGAATAGGGACGAGCCTGGCCCTGATAATAGTCTTCATGCTGCTCTCCTTCACCCCCCTGCTTGTTTTCATAGCCGGATGGACAAGCGGGAACAAGTTCGGATCAATAGCAGCGCAGAGGTCTGTCGTGATGATGCTGAGCTATGAGATACCCATAGTGCTCGTGATCGCCGCCGTCGCATTCCTTGCAAACAGCTATAACTTTACAAGCATAGTGAATTCACAGTCCGGGGCATGGTACATAGTCCTCATGCCGCTCGGCTTCATAGTCTTTTTCATCGCGCTGCTCGGCGAACTGGATAGGCCACCGTTCGACCTGCGCGAAGCCGATAGCGAACTCATAGCCGGATGGCTCACCGACGTCAGTGCGCCCTACTACGGTCTCGTTCTCTTCCTTGATTATACCAGAATGTTCGTGGGCACCCTGTTGATATCCATACTCTTCCTTGGCGGATGGCTGGGCCCATCATTCATACCATCATTTTTATGGCTGATGGCCAAGGTCATACTACTCTCCCTGTTCATAATAGTCATAAGGGCGACCACGGTGAGGATGAAGATCGACAGGCTGCTCAGACTGGGGTGGCTTTATCTTATGCCCCTCTCCGTGATCAATTTATTAATTACATTTGTAATATTTACGCAGGGGATATAGATGATATTGGAACCGGTGGTGAAGGTTGCAAAAGAGACATTCAAGAAGCCCTACACCACGGAATTCCCGGAGCACAGGGAGAGCCTGACCGACAATTACAGGGGCATACACAAGTTGGACATGACCACGTGCATAAACTGCCAGGCGTGTGCAAGGATCTGCCCGAACCAGACAATAGAGATGGTAGAGGGGGAGGCGGATACCGCATTCAAGGCCACCGGCCCCAAACTCTTCCCGCAGATAAACCTGGAAAGATGCCTTTTCTGCGCGCTCTGTGAGGAGGTCTGCCCGACAGACTGCCTTGTGCTCACAAAGGACACAGACTTCGAAAAATTCGATAGGAGAGACTTCATAAAGAGGCCCGAGGACCTTGAATAAAGTGTGTTTATGATCGACCTGGCATTATTCCTTATCGTCTCCGTGATGGGGTTAGTGGTTTCCTTCTTTGTATTCGCCGTCAAGGACATCCTCCACGCCGCGCTCATGCTTTCGGCAGTCTTCTTTGTAAATTCGCTGTTCTTTTTCATGCTGGATCAGCCCCTGCTCGCCGTTGTGCAGCTTTTCATAATGATAGGCGGCATAACCACATTCCTGTTTGTCGGGGTGGCCTCGGTCCAGTATTCAAAGTTCAAGCACACGGAGGTGACTGGACTCGCCGTCCTGTGGACCATAGTATTCGTAATATTAGTTCTCCCGCTCAATTACGTCCAGATAACTCCTTTCCAGTCAAACCTGTTCGGTCCCGATTCCATAGCGTTGTCGCTCGGCACCTCGTCCATGCTGTTCTATTTAATGCTTTTCACCATGTTTGGGGTGGCGCTGGGCGCCATACTCCTGCTAAAAAAGGTGGGTGCTGACAAATGATCCTGATACCAATAGAATATTTTATTGTGCTGAGTTTCGCCCTCTTCTCCATAGGCGTTGTCGGCGTGGCTGCGTCCAGGCACTTTCTACTGATGATACTATCTGTGGAGATAGCGCTGGTCGCGTCCACTTTGCTTGCAACTGTCATGTACTACTCCGTGACCGGGAACGGCAACATAATGCTCCTGCTCTTCACCCTCTGGACGATAGCCGCGGTGGAGGCCATAGCGCTGGTATCATTTTACAGGTATCTTGCGAGATATGAAACCAGCCTTGACGTAAGAAAACTTTCGAGGTTGAGGGACTGATCGATTATGATAGAGCTATTGGTTGTGTTTCCATTGGTCGCGGCCGCAATCCTTTCGCTTCTGCTGAAGCGCAGCCCGAAGGCGGCCGGATACATCGCACTTCTCGCAGCGCTCGCCACATTGGCGATTGCGCTGTCGATCTTCATCTCTCCCGGCGCGCCGCAGTCGTTCCAATGGTTTACTGCGGGAAACCTTCTGTTTAGCATATCTACAACCGCGGCTCCGATAAACATCCTCCTTCTCATGCTGGTTTCGGTGATTACGCCGCTCATATTCCTTTATTCCATCGGGTTCATGCGCGTGCCGAGCGAACAGGCGAGGTTCTATTTTGAAATGTGCGTGTTTGCCGCAGCCATGGTGCTTTTTTCCATATCCGCAAACTTCATAACCATGTTCATAGCATGGGAAATGCTCGGGATAACCAGCTACATGCTCATAGGCTTCTGGTATAGGAAGGAGCATGCGCCCACAGCCGCAAGGAAGGCGATAACAACAATACTCATAGGGGACATCCTGATGCTAATGGGCATACTTCTTATAGGGGCGGCCTACGGCACATTCGAGTTTTCGGCTGTTCTATCCGCACCTGGCTCTCCCGCCCTGGACCTGGCGCTTATACTGATACTCCTGGCCGCATTTACAAAGTCAGCTCAATTCCCCTTTCATGAATGGCTTTCGGACGCGATGGAGGGCCCTACCCCCGTATCCGCATTCCTGCATTCTTCCACAATGGTGAAGGCCGGAGTATTCCTGATAGCAGTTCTCCTTCCTTTGTACGAGGCGGCGCACCTGCTTCCAGTCATATTGGTGATAGGCCTTGTAAGCGCACTCATAGGGGTTTCCAACGCGCTTACCGATAGGCACATAAAGAAGATTCTTGCTTATTCCACAATAGAGGACCTCGGGCTCATGTTTGTAGCGCTCGGCCTAGGATCCCTTCCCGCAGCCATCGCCCTTTTCTTCGTCCAGACATTCTACAAGGCACTGCTCTTCATGGGCGCGGGTGCGATAATGAGGGCCAACGATGAGAAGGAGGACATATACAAGATTTACGGAGCAACGCTCAGCAGGCCGCTTATTGCCGCGATGGCCATAGGGGCATTGTCTATTGCAGGGATATTTCCATTGAGCGGCTTCTTTGGAAAGGCAATGCTTGAGGGAGCGGCGATGCAGAACATCCTGGTCTATACAATAATATTTGCGGTGGAGCTGGGAACCGGCCTTTACATGTTTAGGTGGATGTTCACGGTAAGCAGGAAGTCGTATGAGCAGACCAGCACCCTGAAACTTAATTACGGTTCCATACCAAAGAGCATGATGGTGCCGATATATGTGCTTGCGGCAGCTGTTCTGGTCGCCTCGATAGCGTACCTGTACCTGCCAACATACCTACAGTCCAGCTCCGGAGGCGCGAGCATCAGCGACGGCCTCATCGGAATGTTTGCATCAATAATTGGCATAGCGCTGGCCTACCGGATATACCTGCAGGGTCACAGGGTGCACCTGGAATCGACAAGCCCGGGCATGTTTGCCGTGGTCCACAACAGCACTCTGGTCAACTCCGTTTATCTCAAGATTACGAGGACCTTTTCGTATGCCGCCGGTTTGGCCATGTACATTGATTTCGCCTTTGACAAAATGACATACGGGTTTGCCCAGGCGCTCATAAGCTCCGGAAACATAATCAGAAAGGTAGAGAACGGCCAGACAAACATGTACGTCCTGGGTTTTGTAGTGGGCATGGTTGTCCTGGTATTGGCGTTTATTTTGTGAGAATATGATACCCTACCTAGGAATTATGCTCGCCTCGCTCCTTCTCGGCATTATTGGGGTTCTTCTAGTCAATGAAAGGCACAGCAGGGTCGTCGGATCCGTTTTCTCCGGGATCACGATGCTCCTAGCATTTGCCGTGCTTGTGTCCGGCATACAGTCTGGGTCGTTGAATTTCTCGGAGAACTACATCTATTACATCTCCCAATTCAACGTAAGTCTCAACCTCCAGCTTACCCCGATCTCGCTGGCACTGGTTTTGATGGCCTCTGTGGTCGCATTCGTAACCGTATTCGCCGGCAACCCAGAGCACGAACGCGAAAAGACTGCGAGCGCCCTGATACTGCTTTTTGAATTTGCTGCGATAGGGTTGTTTGCATCCGGCAACCTGCTGCTCTTCTTCATATTCTGGGACATAGGCGTCCTTGCCCTTTTCTTCATGATCTACCTCCTCGGCTCGGCAAACAGGCGCCGCGCCGCAATAAAATTCCTTATATATGAATTGCTGGCGAGCCTTCTTCTGCTGTTCGCAATAATGCTCGTTTATTTCTACACTCCAATGCACTCGTTTGACATAAACTACATAATCGCCAATTCCGTTACAATGTCCTCCAGCACACAGACTCTCATATTTGCATTTCTCTTCGTTGCATTCCTGATAAATATGCCCGTATTCCCGCTGCATCTGTGGCTTCCGGACGCCCATACCGAGGCATCCACACAGGGATCCATGCTGCTTTCCGGGGTCCTGACAAAATTCGGCGGCTATGGAATGCTGCTGGCATTCGCCCTCATCCCCGCCGCTGCAAACTTTTCGCTGTTCGTGGCGCTTCTCGGCGGCTTCTCCGCATTCTACGCCGCATTTGTGCTCATGACACAGCATGACATAAAGAGGGTGATAGCGTATACCACAATAGTTGAGATGAGCATAATACTTGTCGGCATAGCTACGCTAAACCCATTCGGCACTGCAGGGGCGACTTTTGCCATGCTCGCGCACGGATTTGCAATCTCCATGCTCTTCCTTGTGGCCGGATCGATAGGCCACATATTTGCCGACAGGGATTTCAGGGCGGTAAAGGGCGTTATAGCTTCCTCAGCGGCAACAGGCTATACGTTCCTGATAGGGGTCTTTGCGACTACCGGCGTGCCGTTGACCGCGGCATTCATAGGCGACGTGCTCATATTCCTCGGGGCGATCAGGGCATTTTCAGCAATGGGTGTGATCCCGCTGCTCTCGCTTGGCATAGTCGGCGCGTACCTCTATTACGTGATGAATAAATCGGTCTTCTCCACAAGGGAGGTATCCAAGACAATCGAGTACATAGGATCCAGCCAGAAACTTGGCTACGCCATCCTATTGTTTTTCATATTTTTGTTCGGGCTGCTTCCGTTCTTGATATTAAACTTCTTCAATTTGTGAATGATTGGCATGATACCGTATATTGGATATATTATTGCAGGAGCGCTGTTCCTATTTGTAGCCACAGATATCCTCGCGGTGTGGCATAAAAAGCTCAAACTACAACTCATTGTCAGCACCGCCCTGCTCGGTTTGCTCGCGCTTACAGCGCTCTATGGGATAATGAGCGGCCAATCCTCCGTTGCGCTCGGTATTTTCAATATCAACCCCTTCTCCATGCTCTTCGTGCTCTTATTTTCGCTATCGCTGATGCTTGTAAATTTCCTCGCATACGAATATTCGAACGATTATGCGGCATTCCTTATGCTCCTCGGTTTTGCCTCAATCGGGATGTTTGCGATAGCGATGGCGAATTCCCTTGTCACCATACTGCTGGGCATAGAGCTGATGACGGTGCCTACCGCATTCATGATAATGCTGAATGGCAAGCAGTTTGTAGAATCTGCCATAAAATTGTTCATCCTCGCCGCGATCGCGATATCCGTCCTCTCATTTGCCGTAGCCCTGGTATTTCCGTACGATCCATCATTGGCACTTGCCTCCTTGGCCACGAATCCCGGAATATCCGGCACATACATTCTCGTGCTTGCACTCCTGCTTTTCATAACCGCACTCTCCTTTGACGCATCTCTATTCCCATTCAATCTTTGGATACCGGACGTTTACACCGGGGCCCCCGGATATGTGACCGCCCTGCTTGCCGGCATCAACAAAAAGGTCGCATTCGTTGCACTCTTCGAGGTTCTGCTGCTTGTCATGTTTCCTCTTGCGGGTTACTATTCATCCGCGCTGCAGGCGCTCGCCATAATGACGATGTTCTTCGGAAACATAGTGGCGCTTGTCCAGAACAACGTAAAGCGCCTTTTCGCCTATTCATCGATCGCACAGGCTGGCTACATAACTCTCGGAATTGTTTCTGTGACGCAGTATGGCATAGAGGCATCCATTTTCCAGATCATCGTGCATTCATTCATGATAATCGGCTCGTTTGCGATAGTCCTTTGGCTGGAGTCCAAGAACATCAGGACGATAACGGACTACAACGGTCTCGGATCCAGGAACGCCTTCGCCGCATTCGCGCTCACAATATTCATGATCTCATTGATAGGGATACCCCCAACCGCCGGTTTTGTCGGCAAATTTTTGCTGTTTACCAGCACCATAAATGTTGGACTGCTTGCACTCACAATCATTGCAGTAATAAACAGCTTCATTTCGGTCTATTATTACGCGAAAGTTATCATGTCCATGTACGCAAAGAAGGATAGGAGCGCAATGAAGGCTACGTGGTCGATAAATGCGGTGGTCCTGGTATGCCTTGCCGTTGTAATCGTGTTCGGGATCTTCCCGCAGCCTCTTATTTCAATGGCATCAGCCGCTGCGACTGCAATATTCCCGATTTGATGCGCTCCTGTGCGCTATGCCCTTGGCATTATGGCGGTGTATACCCATTCGTCCAGCTGCTTGAATAGGTTATGCCCGTGACCCGTCCGTTGTTGTTGTTTCCGGAATAGTCCTGCGCATTCCCGTTGAGAGGCCACCACCCTACGATGTATTGCGGGTTTATGGGCGCACCCCCTATTCCCTCTTGGTAGAGGGCGGTTATTTCGCTTGCGGATAGCGTTATGTTGTAAATCTGTACGTTTGATATGTATCCTATTATTGCGCCAGTTCCTGGTCCGCCCCCTATAATAATCTCTTGTGGGCTTATGCTCGCCACCCCTGCGTTATTCCCACTGAGAGGATATGCCATCCCGTTTAGATAAAGAATTACGTTTGCACTGCCTCCGCCCCGTGGAAGTTGAAGGCCTATAAACTGCCATTGGTTATTGTTTGTGTTCAGGTTGCTGGTCCAGGCGCTAGGCCCGCATTCTGAATCGTAAGTTACGGAGCCGATCACTCCTGCCCCGTTTATCTCCAATGCCGCATTTTGACCATTGCACAAAGATGTGCCATACGAGACAACTCTCTGCCATGATCCTGTGTCTGATTGGCTAATGTCAACCCATGCGAATATGCTTATGGCACCAGTTCCGGACGGGAGGTAGGATGAGCTTGGAAGGTTTATGGTTATTGGAAAGCTGCCTGACCCTCCTGATTCCACCACATATTCTGGCTCCTGTCCTTGGCACTCCCCTGCAAGTGATATTGTTTGAGTTATCCCTGACCCGACTTTTACTACCTGACAATTCCCGGGCTGTGCCCTCGGCGTTCCAATCCCGCTGAAGACACCCAATTGAAAGAACGCTCCAAGCACGACTGCAATAATTAGTATCGCCCACCCATAAGTCATGAGGTATTCCATGGCGCTTTGCGACCTTATCGATCGTTTATGGCACATCGCTCTCCGTATTGCTAATGAAAAAAAGATTAAATGGCTTTCCACGCGCCGTACGTTCAATTACTCAGGCTCCTCAGGAAGAACCTCTTCATCATGAGCTTGGGGCTGTCCATGTCTCCATATTTGCCAAGGAATTTCTCTAACCCCAGCAACTTCGCTCCGATTATCGCCATAGAAAATCCCCTGTCATTGAGGTTTGAGTAATAGCCATGCACCATTTTGTGCAGCCTGAGATCCAGGCCATAAGCGCTCCTCCACATCTTTTCGTACCTTTCAAGCGGCTTACCAGCCCCTATATTCTCCATTATTGCCTTCGCGGCAATCCTTGCACATGCCGTGCCGAATATTATCCCTCCGCCAGTCGTGGCTTTCACCTGCCCGGCAGCGTCGCCCACAAGAAGCACATTGTTCATCACCGTTTTCTTCCTGACCTGCAATGGTATTATGCTTGCATATCCTATGGTCCTTTTCGCATCTTTGATCATGTCCCCAACACTCCTATTTTTTATGAACGCGTTGAAGGCAGACATGCTGTTTTGCCTGGAATAGCTGCTTACTCCGACCCCTACCTCTAATTTGGACCCGGAGTAAGGCACCGTCCATCCAAAGAACCTTTGCGCTATCTTGTTTGAGAAGAAGAGGCCCACTTTGTGAATGTCACCGACCCTGGCGTTTTCATATTCTGCTTTGTAGGTGAGGACATATTCATCTATTTTCGGGAACCCGAATACGCTTGCCACGTTGGACACCGCGCCATCTGCACCCACAAGTATATTATTTTTGTCGTGAGCCAGTTCCAAAAGCTCCTCCCTACTAATTCTTTTGCCCAGAATTACCTTCGCCCCGTTCTTTATGGCATTCTCGGCACAGAGCTCCGCAAGTATCCTCCTGTCCAGCACAAAAGCCTTTGTGCCCTTTGTTTCTATGGCAAACGACTGTTTGCCACCGCTAATCACGGCGCCGTTCAGCGTGTTTTGCAGAGCTGGAGCATAGTCTATCCCTATCCTGGACAAACCTTCCGTTGAGAATATTCCAGATGCCCTTCCCGCATTTTGAGATACAGACACCCTGGATTCATAGACCTCCACCTCCGCGCCGCTTTTCGCCAGTTCGGCCGCCAGCGTAAGCCCTATGACACCCGCACCAATAATCACCGTTTTTTTTCTCACAAAACAGCCCTTCGGTCCAAGACCTGGACTCCACATTACGCTTCTATTTATATCTTTCGATTTAAAAAACTATATAAAGGATGTGATTTATACGGCGAGTAAACCAGCAAAGGTCGGTGGGAACAACATACCCATCCCGGTCATAAAGATACAGAACATAGTTGTCAGCGCAGACCTTCATGCGGTGATTGACCTTTATTCTCTTTCAAAGGAGGTAAAAGCCGTCGATTATGAACCCGAGCAGTTTCCAGGCGCGATATTCAAGATAACAGAGCCAAAGGCCGTTATAATCCTGTTCAAGAACGGGAAAATGATATGCACTGGAACAAACACAGAGGCGAACATAAAGAGGGTCCTTGAGTACGCCTCCAAGGTGATATCAAAGTACGTCATCGAAGTAACCCCTGCGGTCTCGCCCTTGAAAAACGCTGCCCCAAAGAAATGAGAGCACGCGCCACGCAATCTATTTATATCAGAAAAGGAGAGGGTCACTGTGATTTCGATGCTGCATCAAGCTTCTGCTACCGAGTCTAAAGAGGATACCAAGGAATTCAATGTCAGGTTCCCCAATGAATTAGGCATAGTGTCACTCGATGCAAACTTCAGCCTTACGCCCGGCAAGAAGCTTGTAGTAAAAGCAAACCAAGTCCGCGGAACAAGATCCTTCAAAGAACCAGGCTACGTGCCCTCCAATACCTTTCTTTCCGATGTGGTTATAAGCGTGATTCTTGATGAGCCCAGGCAAAGAATAGCATTGAGAAACGACCCAGACCCCGGTCGCGGTTCTTACATGTACAGCGCAATAGAATTTTCCGCCAAATTCCATACAATCGATTATGTTTCTAAAGATGAATTCAACGAGACAGAAAGGAGAGAGGAGCTCGCAGAACTTGTTCATACAGTGCGATTCAGCAGCTACGACAGCCGAAGGAGGCCCGAGATTAAACCGATAATCGACAACGCGGAAAAGAACCCACGGTTGAGCCTTATAAGGGCGCTTGCAATCCTGTCTTCAGATGTAAGCAAAACACTTCTAGAACCAAGCTTCTTGAATGACATACCAGTATACGGTGCCATAAACAATGCCCTTTTGGACATTCTGCATTTTGCAACCTCCACCAAAGTAGTGGTTACTAAGAATCGGGCCTAAGACTTAGCTAACCTTTTGAGCTCCCTGTCGAAAGCCTCGAAGAATCCCTCCCAATTATAATGGGTTTTGACCCTCTTCCTCCCCGCAACGCCCATCTCCTCCGTCTCGGACGGATGCTCGGCGATATAAATCATCTTCCTAGCCATGTGTTCCGCATCGTTTATAAGAAATCCTGTCTTGTCCCTGACCACTGTTTCTAACGGCCCGCCCTCGCCTCTTGCAATGACTGGTTTGCCGCTCGCCATCGCTTCGAGCGGTACTAGTCCATAGTCCTCGTTTATCGGAGGGTACAGGACTGCCGTGCACCTTGAATAGAGGTCAAGAAGCTTTTCGTCGCTGACCTGGGTGAGTATCTCTATATCCTGTGACCTAAGCGCCTGCTTCCGCACCATTTCATAATAATCCTTGTAGAATTTGTCAAGCGAAACCACACCGCATAATACAAGTTTGTACTTTGCCCCGCGCTCTCCCATCATCTTCTTGAACCTCAAGAATGCTTCGACTGCGAAATCCTGCTGCTTGTTGGGAGACATCCTTGAGGGATAAAAGAAAAATTTGTCGTCGCCGTTGTTTTTGTACCTTTCATAGTCTATGCCCCCGTTCAGAACCTTCGCATCCTCCCGTCCAAAATATTTTATAAGCCTCGATCTAGTGTTCTCGCTGTTCGCGAATATGGATTCGATATTTTTCACAACCCCCATGTCCATGGACCTTACAACCTTAGAGCCAAGCACGTGGACCGGCTTTTGATGAAGTTTCTTCAGGCCCAGCCTGTACTGGTAAAGGTCCCATACATCCCTCAGTGGGGTGTGGCAGTACCAAAGCACCCTCTCGTTCAGGTGCCTTATCCAATGGCTCGGCGCAAAATGCGGATTTATAACATCATAATCATCCTTGATCTTGAAGTTGTAGAATGTAAGCCCGTAATTTATTCCCTGCGCAACCCTCCCATACGGAATTACTTTTGAAAGGCCCCGTCTGCCTATAACCTCCACGTCCAATTTCCCGAATTCCGGATATGTGCTCTCCTTGTTGTACTCCGCGGTGTAGATTTTTGCGTTGTAACGCTGCGCTATCTTCAACAATACCCGCTCCCCTCCTCCCTTTAGGGTGAGGTTTGACTGCGTGATTATGAGCTTCATAGACTCGATACCTATTGCCCAAACAAGGAATAAAAGGATAGCGATGTCGAGTCGCAAAGGGTTAAATAGTCAAAACTTCAAAATAACCCAAGCACAAAAAGTAAGACTGATCTATAAAAGTAAGACAATATCTAAAAGTAAGATATAAATATTTATTCTTACATATAATGCAACGTGAGACCATGGCTATGGAAAGGGCAAGATTATCCACCAAGGGGCAGCTGGTCATACCGGTTAAAATGCGCAAGCGATTGAAGCTCAAAGCGAAAGAGGACGTCATCATAGAAATGAGAGATGATTCTATCGTAATAAAACCACGCGTAAGGCTATCCGAGTTGCGGGGCATAGCCAGTGCAAAAGGCCGCGGCCTTGTAGACGAACTGCTAAAAGAAAGGGAAAGGGACCTGGAAGGCGAAGAGCAGCATTTCAAAAAGGTATTAAAGAGGCTAAAGCAGAAGTGATAAATTGATCTATTTGTTCGACACCTCCTCCATAATAGCGCTATTCGACAACGAAGAGGGCGCAGCAAATGTGCAAAAATATTTCTCAGAAGTTGATAGCAATGCGGCGGAAGGATACATTAGTGCGGTGACCGTGGCAGAATTATATGGTGCATACGGTAGGATAGATGGTGAGCCGGCAGCGATTAATAGGATACTTAAGCTGAAGGAATCAGGGATTGGTGTGTTAATAGCTGATGAAGACATAGCCATGGCGGCAGGGAAAATGAAATTACGCGGGGTACCGACCGCAGATGCGCTGATTGCGGCTACAGCCAAGGCGATCGGCGCCAGATTAATTGCTGTCGACAAGCACTTTGAGGACACTGGCGCGGATCTGATAAAATTTAGGTAATGAACATGGACCTAGGAGAGGGACTCAGAAAGGCACTTGCAAAGCTGACAAAGTCTACGATAATCGATGCCAAAACGATAAGGGAATTCAACAAGGACCTGCAGAAGACCCTGATAAGCGCTGACGTAGAGGTACAGCTCGTGCTGCAGTTCACTAAGGATATAGAGGAGAAAGTCCTGAAGAGCAAGCCCCCTTCTGGCCTGGCTCCCACGGACTATATAACAAACATAGTCTACGACGAGCTGGTGAAGCTTATGGGCTCCACATACACTCCGCAGATAAAGAAGCAGAGGATACTGCTCATGGGCCTCTACGGTTCCGGGAAGACCACAACGGCCGCGAAGCTTGCAAAGTACTACCAGGACAGGGGACTTAGCGCCGGGGTAATCTGCTGTGACGTAGCCAGGCCGGCGGCGTACGAGCAACTTGAAACCCTTGCAAAGCAGGCAAACGTAGCGTTCTACGGAGCAAAAGGGGAAAAAAACGCTGCAAAGATAGTAAAGGACGGTCTCATAGAACTCAAGGACAAGCAGGTTTTGATCTGCGACACTAGCGGCAGGAACGCCCTGGACAACCAGTTGACCGAGGAGCTAAAAAAAATATCAAAGGAGTTCGGCCCCGACGAGAAAGTGCTTGTGATAAGTGCGGACATAGGCCAGGTGGCGGCTAGGCAGGCAAGGGAATTTGACAAGGCGGTGAAAGTATCCGGTGTTATAGTCACGAAGATGGACGGCTCCGGAAAGGGCGGAGGCGCCCTAAGCGCGACAAATGCGGCCAGCACGCGCGTTATGTTTATAGGGGTTGGCGAGAAACTCACAAATATTGAGCCATACAACGCAGAAAAATTCATCGGCGGGCTCCTTGGAATGCCTGACATCGCCTCGTTGGTGTCAACCGTCCAGCAGGCGATCAAGGAAGCGAACATAAAGCCGGAGGAGATGGAGGCCGAGGAGCTAAATTTCGACACATTTTACACCCAGCTCAAGACGATGGGGGGCATGGGCTCCCTGAAGAGCGTGTTCGGGATGATGGGTGCGCCTGACATCCCAAAAGACATGGTGGAGCAGAGCGAGGAAAAGCTAAAGAGGTACAAGGTGATAATAGCGTCCATGACGAAGGAGGAGCGCAGGGATGGCAAGCTGCTTCATGATACGAAGAGGATAGCGAGAATAGCGAAGGGGAGCGGCACCAGCGAGAACGACGTTCACAGGCTCGTATCGGATTTCAACAAGATGAAGAAGATGTTCAATTCGTTGAAGAATGACAGGAACTTCAAGAAAAGATTCGGAAAGTTTATGTGATTTAGTGGAGAAGAAAACAAGGGCTTATTTTTATTTCAGATGGGCCATGATATTTGGATTTGTGGGCTGGGGCAGTTTCTTCATCGCGGGCGCTCTATTCGCGCTGGGCCATTACACGATGGCCTATTATGTGGGCGGCTTCAGCATATTTATGGGGTGGTTCGTCAGCGGATATTTCTGGCTAAGGTACGGCTTGACGATGGGGAAGAGCGTGAAAGACATAATATTGAGGAGAAAGTGAAGGCATGGTACAGGACAAGGCAACACTGGAGAAGAAGATAGAGGAGCTGAAGGAGGAGTACGCCAAGACGAAGGACAACAAGAAGACGAACGTCCACGTTGGGCTCATCCGCTTCAAGATAGCGCAAGCAAAGCGGGATCTTGTCGTTGCAAGCAAGAAAATAAAAGGGGAGGGATTTTTCGTAAAGAAATCCGGCGATGCTACCGTCGCGCTGGTCGGATTTCCGAGCGCGGGGAAATCATCATTAATCAATGTGATTGCGAACACCAAAAACAAGACGGCCCAATACGCATTTACAACAACACAGATAATCCCCGGTACGATGATCTACAAGGATGCACATATACAGGTGTTCGACATGCCCGGCCTCATAGAGGACGCGCATCTTGGGAAGGGAGGGGGAAGGATGGTGATATCCGCCGCCAAGTCCGCGGACCTGATCGTATTCGTCATAGACATAAACCAGCTTCAGCAGTTCGAAAAGCTCATGAAGGAGCTCAATGCGCTTGAAATCAACATCAACAAGAAGAAGCCCTACATACAGATAACCGAGCAGGTGACCGGCGGGATAAAGGTGGAGGTGAACAAATCAGGCCTCCCAGAGGAGGACATAACCGAAATACTGGGCGGGCTGGGAATTCACAATGCGATAGTCTCGATATGGGGCAAGACAAGCGATGACGAGCTGATTTCGATAATCTCCGGAAGGGCCATCTACCTGAGAGCGATAGTCGCCCTCAACAAGATAGATACCAATGCAGATTACCAAAAAGTGGCAAATGTCCTTTCGAGGGAGTTCAACATAGAGGTTATCCCTATAAGCGCAACCAAAAAGATAAACACTGACGTTATCAGGGAGAGGATCTATGAAAATCTTGGGATCATAACTGTCTACCTAAAACCTAGAACCAGCGAGGAGCAGCTTAAGCCGATGATACTCGGAAGGGGTGCAACAGTCGGCGACGCGGCCAAAAAGTTCCACACCAGGATAATCGACGATCTGAAGTGCGCTACCATAACCGGTCCAAGTGCGCATTTCCCAAACGAGAGGGTCGGTGTTGCTCATAACCTCCAAGGCGGCGACGTGATAACGTTCATAAAGAACAAGTAATTGATGCTGGGCAAAATCCCATATAACAAACTGCGCAAAACAATGTATAAATCCGTTTATTTTCATACAAAATCCAATCATTGCGGGCAGCGGGGACGATCTCCATAAACTTCCGAGTGAGCACCACATCGCTCCGCAATTGTTAATTCCGAAAGCATGGAAGGATTAAATAATTATTATGATATGCTTTATTGCACTGTCGTGATTTAATAGCTATAAAATACTGGGAATTCGAGGATGCGCCGCTCAGGGAGAAGCTAAAATCGCCCAGCATCAAAGAAATTGCAAAAATATTCTATGACAATGAAACAGAGGCCTATCGTTTCTCCCTGCTTTTGCTCGAAGTGAAGAGAAAAGGGGAGCTCAGGCTGAAGGACGTGCCTGAATCCATACCCATAGCGACCGCAAAGCGGTACCTGGACTTTGCAATGCAGATAGGTATGCTCAAGCACGAAAATAGCGCCTATTCATTGACGGACAGGTTTTCGAAACCCTTCAGGAACATAGCAACATACGTGAAGGCATGGATGGACGCGCAGCAAGACGAGGATCTCTCCGTACAATTTGCAAACGCAAAGATGGAGAAGCAGGCCAAAAGGGGAGGCAAACAGGTAAAATCCGCAGGCACCGGAGGCCCGGGCCAGGATACTCCAGTCCAAAGTCCACCCCGTTAGCGCGAGCAGCTACCTTAACAAATTTTCTATCGGTTGTGCCGTCGGGTTTTTCATGAGGCTGAGGTGCTCCCCGTCCTTTATCTCTAGCTCCAAACACGTACTGCGTGGTATCAAAAATGCACCCGGATTGAATAGGAACCTGTCTATCAGCATTTCGGCGCGCATCTGATGTACTTCCGTGAATAGGCGGCGTAATGTTCCGAGATCCTCCGCAAGGAACATACCCTCCCTGCGCCCGTTATCCACCGACCTCACGTTAACAACCTTGCCGACATACGCAGCATCAGAGGTGAAACCCACGCTAACCGGCATGCCGATGCTGTGATTTCTGAGGATACGTATCGCACACATGTGTTCCACCGCCCTTTTTTGCACATACGACAAGTCGCCGTCCGGCAACGGCTTCAGGGCGGTCCTGATTTCTGCAATCCCGCTTTCTCTTCCAACATATATTTCCGGCCGTTCAATATAAACCCTTAGTTCTCTCCCGATGGGCTGCAAGCTGGCCGTACCTTTGTCCGCATCTGATTCTATACTGGCCGCCACTTTGACGAACGAGGATCGCCACACGCTCCTTCAACCTGATAAAGCAGTCAATGAGTCACATATTTATTCTTTTTGTATAGAAACGACAGCGGGCCCGGCGGGATTTGAACCCGCGACCTTCAGATTTCTTCTTCGATAAAACTTTCACGGAAAGTTTTCATTAGAAGTCTGCCGCTCTATCCAAGCTGAGCTACGGGCCCGTCAGAAGAATAGTGCAAATATGTTATTTAATGCTTTTTAAGAGCGCCTGAGTCCCGAGTCCGTGGGTATCCTGAAGAATTTTTTTGTGTTTAGCGTGAGCTGTTCCGCGGCCCTGGAAAACTCCAACCCCTTGGCCGCCGCAATCATGGCAATGGATTTTCCGACGTCGGCCGGGGAGGCTCCCACCACAGGCGAATCGCTCTCCGCCATCAGGCGGTCTATCGCAACCTCCGTTATGACGGCTCTCCGTTTTGCGGATTCTATTGGGGGAATGGATATCATGTAGCCAAGCCTCTCCGCTTCCCTCGCTTGCAGCACATCGCCCTCAAAGAAATGCAGATGTACATTCCCTATATTTCTCTCCTTCAGGATCGCCAAGACGTCGCCCATCGAATTTCTTGAGTGTACGCTTACTGGCAGATCGAGCTCCTCGGCAAGGTCCAGCATTGCGATGAATGCCTTTTTCTGCTTGATGACAAGATCCGGAGTATCCGCTTTCATGTAGTCGAGGCCTATTTCCCCTATAGCCACGACCCTTCCCTTACTATTCAATGCAAGTTCCTTGAGCTCCTTTACATTGCCGATTAGGTGCCTGCTCTCTGTGTACATTGCGTTCTCCGGATCTATGCCAACAGCGGCGAATACATTATTGTTTAGGGCGCTGATTTTCACCGCCGTCCTGCTGGTCAGCGCGTTTATCCCATCTGTGACTATTGTAAGCACTCCGGCGTCTATCGCAGAAAGTACCAAGGCATGTTCCTTTATCAGATCGAGGTGGCAGTGCGCATCGGCCATCTCAATTTTCTGTTTTTCATATCTTGCCACGTCGTTCACCTTCGCGACAAGTTTTCCTCCCATAAATACAAATGAAAAAGCAAAAGATTAATATACACCTGTTCAGAATTATTACCAACTTTTTGTGTCAGTGTTATCCATGGCCAGCTCAACGAACAAAATCAACAGGCTCGAGAGCAGGCTCAACAAGCTTCTCATCGTGAATGTCATACTCATAATTGCAATTGCCATCCTGGCTGTCTACTTATTATGGTGGCCACAGCTCAAGCTCGCACTCTTCGGCCCGCCATTCGGCCAGACCCTTGCGGGGATAGATACGCCCCTTACTGCCGCGCAGCTAAATGTTATCAACGGGGGGCCGAACAGTTATTTTGAGACGGCAGGAGAGAGGCTGATCAACGGAACCCTCACAAACCAGATTCAACTTGCAAATTCCCCACAATACAGACCTTTTGTGATAAATGGAAAACCCACAGTGATATACATGGGTGCAATATCATGCATATACTGCGGCGAGAATAGGTGGGCGATGGCATTGGCGCTCTCGAGATTCGGAAACTTCAGCGCCCTTTATAACGGATACAGCTCGTTCGGGGACGCCGACGTTCCCACCCTCTACTGGAAATCAAACAATTACACCGCGCCTTCCGGGATGACCTATGGCAATTACTACAACAGCAACCTAATAAATTTCGTATCCGCCGAATACGATTCCCCCATAAAGCTGGGTTTCGAGCTGCCGAGCACAGGACTGACATACTATGTGCAGAACGCACCAAACCAAAGTTATGCTTCAGCCCTGGAGTTCATGAATAGAACAGGTAAGTTCCAAGGCACCCCGTTCACTTTCTGGGGGTCATCCCTTGTCACCGGCGCCGATGGAGTGGTTTTTGGAAATTCGACCCCTACCTCGGCGGCAGGCATCGCACTTACCAACATGACCCATCAGGACGTGCTCAACCAGCTGCAGTCCTTCAATGACCAGTTTGCATGGAGCGAATACGCCGCAGCAGACGTTTACATAGCCGAGATCTGCCCGACAATAGGAAACGCCGCATCGGTCTGTTCCCTGCCGGCGATAAGGACCATAGGCGCGGTGATGGGTCTTTCATCTTAAAGTGTTTCCAAAAGTAATAATATGAAAACCAGCTTCCCTTCCCGCGCCTTTAGCACCCTGCGCAGAATCTATGGCAGCCCGGTTTATCTCGCGGCAAACATCCTTGCGCTTGTAGTCTACTATTTCATATTTGTTTACCTGATAAAGATACAGGAGGAGGGCGTTTTTCTGATAACGGTGCCCCCGTATATAGTATATCTGCTTGTTGTGACCTCATCCATCGCTTTCACGATAGGCATATACTCAATAAAAAATACAAGGAGGAATGAGGCACGGGAGCTTTCCACCGGCCTGGGCACCGCCACCACGTTGCTGGGCGGCGTGATAGGGGGATGCGGATGCGTCGAGCCCCTGCTCCTAAACCTTTCCATTTTTGGGCTCAATACTTCACAAACATTTGCGCTCCTGGACTTCGTTTCTGTGGCCCAAATCTGGATACTGTGGATTATGATAGCTATAAATTCCTTTGTAGTGATATACTACCTGAATAAACTTTCCAAACCTGCATGCGAAATCAGGAGAAAATAGGCGACAGCTGGTTTCACAATGGTTGTAAACGGGTTTGTTTATGACGACCTACAAAAGGGCCACGGGGGCCCACACTACGGCGAAGCCCTTGCACAGGAAGCGCAGCCTGTCATTGCAGAAGCGGGCAGGAATCCACACAAGGAGGCACCAATTCTCCCGCATTTCCAGTAGGGAGGCGTATGTGCCACCAACATATGAGCCGATGGGTTACGAAGAGGCAGTGATACGCAACATAATGAACAATAGCAAGGGCAGCAATGTTGCCGATGAGGCATATGCCCTGACCTCAACGCTCTCAAGCCTGAGCGGCAATTTGAAGGAGCTGCAGTACAGGAAGGGAGTTGCAGCGGGCAAGCTGCTTTACAAGGTAAAGAGTGCAGCAAGGGGCTACATATATCCTGAGGAGTCCGTTGCTGATCTTGTCAGGTTTTTCCAGAGCGCGGGGCACAAGCATGTTACCTACATTGCCTATCCTGGCAATATACAAATAAAACTGCACGACAAGCTCGGTCCAAACGTCGGGGCTTCCCTGCACATTTTTGAGGCCGGCGTGATTTCCGGGTTCCTGAGCTCGGCGATGCTGCGTTATGTTGATATAAAGGAAAGTTCATGCGTCAATGATGATGGGCCCTACTGCAGGTTTGTTTTTGACGCCAGCGGCGCGGGGCGGTCGGGCAATGCGGATCCCTCCTCCATAGATAGGCTCGCAAACCATATCGCCCACAATGTCAGGTTCACCAAGAGCAGGAGAGCGGTGGTGAAGAATGAATACTACATGCTCGGATCCTCCCTCCTTTTCGATGACGTTTATGTAGACTCCGTCAAAAGCATAGCCGCATACATGGGATGGAGCGTTGGCGAGAGGCTTTCCCGGAACGGCAAGCGTGTCAAGCTGTCAGAGATGAAGTATGCGATAAGGCTGCTCAACATGGGCAATCCCGAGATTATAGCATCCAAGCCCCTCCACATGCAACTCTCGTTCAACGGCGCAAGCTCAAGAAGGCAGTTTGTGAACATTTCTGTCGCATTCATAAATGGGCTCCTGTCGAGCGGCGCGGGAAGCGCAGCCACGGCGGAAGCGCATACAGAAAACGGCTCCTATGTTGTCGACATAAGGGAGAAAGGCCCGAAAGGATAATTATTAAATAAGCTCGTTCTAAAGTTAAAAAGAATATACTAGGTTTAACTATGGTTCTTGAATTTGCGGACAAGATATCCCCCCTCCTCCCGACCATCAAGCCCCCTGCGCAGCCCCTTTCGCTCAGGGAAAAAATGGTGTGGACCGGGATAGTCCTTATCGTTTACTTCATGCTCTACAGCACGGTGGCCATAGGCGTTTCCCAGCAGGCGATATCACAGCCGGTCGTGCAGCTCATAAGCATAGTGTTTGCCGGAAAGATAGGAAGCCTGATAACTGTTGGAATAGGCCCTATCGTGCTCGCCAGCATAATCCTACAGCTCGCGTCCGGCTCCGGACTGTTCAAAATAGACATGCAAAATCCCGCCGAGAAGGCAAGGTACCAGACGGTCCAGAAGCTCGCCGCCATACTGATTGCCGTGATCGAGGCGTTCGTATATACTATGACCGGATTCGTGCCGATAACGACCCCATCCTTCTTCGGCCTGGTCGTTTTGCAGCTTGCGATAGGCGCGATAACGATAATATTCCTGGACGAGATAATGACGAAGTACGGCATAATGTCAGGCATAAACATATTCATAGCCGCAGGAGTCTCATACTCCATAGTGGCAGGCACGTTTGACATACTCATTCCGGGCGCAATAAATGCGCTCCATGCCGGCGGCGCATCGGCCCTGCCAAACGCCCTGCTGGTGTTTGGGCCGCTCTTCTTTGCAGTGCTTGTCTTTTTGGTCAGCATATACGCATATGAGACGAAAGTGGAACTCCCCCTCGCATTCGAACAGCTTAGGGGCATAGGCGGCAGGCTTCCGATACCATTCCTTTACGTGAGCGTGCTTCCTGTCATACTCGCATCGTCGCTCGAGCTCAGCATGACCGTATGGTTCAGGTTTCTTGCCGGATCCACAAGCGCGATCGCAAAGTTCTTCGCATTTTACCAGAGCGTAGGCACCACGACCCCCTCCCTCACCGGCGGGCTCATCTATCTGATCTCGCCGCAATTCCCATCTCCGTATCCTGCCCCGTACGGCATAGGCGGCTACGGCGCATATTTCAATTACCTGGCAACATCAACATCGCAGTTATTCCTCCCATGGGGAGGACTCATCCTCGTTCCGGAATGGGTCCACATGGTAGTCTACACGCTTGTCCTTGTCGTGCTCTGCGTTATATTCGGGCGGTTCTGGATAGAGATGACCGGCCAGAATCCAAAGACCATGGCTGAGCAGATAGGGGACATGGGATGGCAGATCCCAGGGTTCAGGAGGGATCCCAGGATAATAGAGAATGTCCTAAACAAGTACATTCCGACCGTGACCGTACTGGGCAGCATATTTGTGGGCTTCCTTGCAGCCATAGCCACTTTGAGCGGCGCAATAGGTTCCGGCATGGGAATACTACTCACCGTAGGAATAATCTACATGCTATACCAGCAGCTCGAGCAGGAGAAGATCTTTGATACATATCCTATACTGAACAAGATAGTGAAATAAGATAACTTTTATATTTTGTCTGTTCAGTGTAAGCCATGCCCCGGAGGCGAATACACCAGAACAGAAAGTCCCAATCCGCCATGGAATATTTGATGACCTATGGCTGGGCGATACTCATAATTGCGGTTGTATTAGGGGCACTCTTCCAGCTTGGTGTCTTCAGCGGGATTGGAACACCAAGGGCACAGCCTGGAAACTGCCAGGTCGTCAAGGTCGGAACCGGAATAACGCAGACCATCTCACTTGCGGGGGAGTGCCAGGGGCAGGAGCCGGAGTATGCAGCTAAATTAAATGGAGCTAGCAGCAAAATAACAATAAACATACCTTCATCAGAGCTTCCTACCGGGACTGCGCAACGAACCGTAACTGCATGGTTCAGCGGAAGCAACTACGCAAACTCCGGTGGAGGAAATATATTTGCTTACGGGGTTGGATCGTGCAATTATGACTGGTTCTCTACTGATGTTGGCCAGTATCCGAATCAATTAGAAATAAACATGTGCGGAAGCAACCAGGCATTTCCGCCCACGCTCAACGCCAATACATGGTATTTCGTAGCTTATGAGTACAACGGCATAGCACAAATAGGCTATCTGGGTAGCAGCGGACAACTCTCCTCCCCAATCACAGAAACATTCGCAGCCAATACTGAGTTCTCTCCCTTTTACGTTGGTTGGGGGTGGGATCCGCCAGGCTACTGGAATGGATTTATTGCTAATGTACAACTCTACAACACTTCGCTCTCACAGGCGGAAGTAACCGCTTTATATCAAGAGGGCATAGGCGGTGCTCCAATCAACCCGCAGAACATCGTTGGATGGTGGCCCCTGAATGGGAACGAAAACGATTACTCAGGAAACAATAATAATGGGCAGCCTACCGGAATAACATTCAGCAGTTCCTGGACAAGCGGCTATACTGCACCGTGATACTTATGATGAAGTCCCAATCTGCAATGGAATACCTCATGACTTATGGATGGGCGATACTCATTATTGCAGTGGCACTTGGTGCTCTTTTCTAATTAGGCGTATTCAGCGGGATAGGAACGCCGAAGGCACAGGCGGGTAATTGTCAGGTAGTAAAGGTTGGTAGTGGAATCACCCAGACCATTTCCCTCGCAGGGGAATGCCAGGGGCAGCAGCCCGAGTACGTGGCAAAATATCCCGCAGCATATTATTCTGCCCTACCAAATAGCGGCAGCATCAATACAGCGTGGAATGGAGGTAGCTGGACCATAACCGCATGGCTTTGGGTAAGCTCGGCTTATGCTGGAAACGCTGGACAATGGGTTGCCGAGGAGGCATGGGGCTGCACTTCTGGGCTTTGGATCACTCCTGACGCTTCTGCCATCTCTATCACTGCAAGCATGTGGAGCACAAGCGGCTCGAACTGCGGCAGCGGTGCCGGGTCTGCCGGTTCTCAAATTTCTGCTGTCACTCCAGCCAGTGCGCCATATAACCAATGGATATTTGGTACCGCAGAGTTCAATGGCGCGAACATTATCGCGTGCTATAATTCAAAATGCACTAGTGTAACATGGAGCGGCACTCCCACCGATTATGCGCTGGACGGTTCGTGGAATTTCGTTTTTGGCGGGGCAGGCACCTGTTGCGGTCCGCCTTACTCACCGATACAGTTATCAAATATCCAACTCTACAATACCTCTCTTTCACAGGCGGAGATAACCGCGCTCTATGACGAGGGAATAGGAGGGGCGCCGATCAACCCGCAGTATATTGTCGGATGGTGGCCCCTCAACGGAAATTTAAACGATTATAGTGGGAATAATAATAATGTACAAAGCAGCAGTGGAAGCGGAGCAATAACATATTCGAGTTCGTGGACGGGTTATACTCCACCATAATGATATTCATGAATTACGAAAAGTCTCAGAGCGCAATGGAATACCTGATGACGTACGGGTGGGCCATATTAATCATTGCAGTTGTCTTGGGTGCACTATTTCAATTGGGTGTCTTCAGCGGGATTGGAACACCAAGGGCACAGCCTGGAAACTGCCAGGTCGTCAAGGTCGGAACCGGAATAACGCAGACAATATCTTTAGCAGGGGAATGCCAGGGGCAGCAGCCGGAATACGTCGCACAATTTAATGGGCAGTATACAAGTAATGTTTTGGTAACCACGGCTAGCAATCTGCAGCCAAGTTCCATTACATTGGCGGGCTGGAGCTATGTTGCAAACATGGGCAGCGGCTGCAGTCCCCAAATGATTGTAAGCAATCTTGCTAACAGCAACGGGGGCAATGGCCGCACGGCGCATCTCTTGGAGATGGATGGGGCAGTGATGTCTTTGCTGCAATAGGCAATTCCATTAGTTGGCTTCAACCAGACACCACGAGCAACCCTTCCTACGGAGGCAGATGGATCCTGCTTGCAGTCACATACAACAGTTCTTCGGGGAACAGTATTTTATACGAAGATAATATGCAGCTCACTGCGGGGCACATAAATCAACTAGCAGAGAACGCATACCCATATGTAGTAGGAGGTGGATGCGAAAGCGGATACATCTCCAACGTCCAGATCTACAATACTTCGCTTTCACCCAGCGAAGTCAATGCACTATATCTTGAGGGAATAGGCGGCGCACCCATAAATCCGCAATACATCGTAGGGTGGTGGCCGCTAAACGGGAATGCGCAGGACTATTCCGGAAACAACAACAATGGGCAGGCAACAGGCATAACATATTCAAGCAGCTGGTCGAGCGGTTACACTGCACCTTAGGAAAAACATCAAAACACAAAACAGGCTTACAGCTCTCCTACCCTTCTCTTCTGTGCTCTCTTGAGTCTCTTGCGCCTCTTCTTCTTCCACTTCCAGCGCATTCTTCCCTTCTTCTTCCATTTCCTGGGTATGCTTCCCAATGCTACACCTAAATAAATCTACGGTTTAGTATTGCCCCGATAAAAATAAATACCTGCTTGTGAAGTATATTAGGTAAGTCAACGTGTTTTGATGGCAGCATGGCAGGCCCTAGCGGCTTTTATGGTACTTATATTGATAGTACTGGTAGTGTGGTACCTGTCCAATGGCTTTGCGCTTCCGCGCCAGCTGACCTCAACCATCACTACAACCGTTTTTTCCACAGGCAACCATACTGTAAATGGCACCACCACTTCAACTATCTTATATACTGAGAACTGCGAGGCATTCAGTCTTTATACGACTTTGGCAAACAGTGCGGTGAGCTCCGGCTGCACATGGACCGGAGGGCCATTGGGTCTCTGGGTGGGCAGCGGCAACTCCACGTACGAGCGCGTCAGCGTCGTCGGCGCTGACAACGTCACATATGCAAACCAGACGTCCAGCTACCAATGCCCCACATTCTTTGAAAATTTCACCCTCCCCGCGCAGAGGTACATAGTCACGCTCACCACCGGGCCACTCTCGAACAGCACGAATCCGGCATGCCCGCGCGCATTCGCAATAATGAACCAGACCCTGTCGCCCTCAAAGAATCATGTGTACTCCGGATCGGTCTACAATGGCAATTTCTCGAACGGCGCCTACACTGGATGGAACACTAGCGGGAAAGGGTTCCTTACCGGTCCGCTCAACCTGACAAGGGCGAACCTGCCCGGCAACCTCAGCTGCTATGAGGGAGTCCCATGGACCAATTATAAGGGATCGTACTTCGCCACGACATACACCTGCGGGACGTCTGTCGCTCCAGGCAACCTGACATCAAGCGCATTCTACGCATCAGAGTCATTCCTTAATTTCAGGATCATCAGCCCGCAGAACAATTTCATCTATGTCGAGATACTGTACAACAACACCCCTTACATAATCGCCCATTATGATACATTCAACATCACGCTGGGCGCCAATGCGCAATCAACTTTCAGGAATGCGAGCATACCATTAGTAACCGTGATAGACAAGCCCATACAGATAAGGGTTGTCGCCAACACCCAGATACAGGAGAACTTCGTTGCGGTAGGCGACTTCACACTGGCCAACAGGCCCGTGCAGGACAAGGGCATACAGGCAAACGTCACTTTTGTGAGCCACTAGGACCAGAGTCCTTTTTCTCCCTGTTGCCGAGGAACTTTTTGCTGAGCTCGGCCCTGTTCTCCATCTGTTTCCTGATGTTTTCCATGTCCTCCGGCTTCAGCATCTTTTCGAATATGAATTTCGAGTAATCCATGGATATCTGGGAAAGGTCCATCAGGATCGATTGGAGCTCATTGGTCCTAAAGCGGACCTCCTTTTCCGGCCTCAGTATTTCCAGCCCTGCCGGGGCGTACTTGAAAGATATCCCGACAAGGGGCGCAAAGTTGCTGAACAGCATGGTTATCACCCCGCTGGTGGTGTATACGCCGCCCTTTTCCAAGGGCTCCTCTATGCTTCCATACACATATACCACCCCCGGCTCCTTCATCAGCTGCTCGTTGACAAGGTTGACCATGAGCGGCTGCAATTTCTCCTTGTCCTTGTCCTGCATGTCAAAATAGAACCTTACGAGTATCCCTCCCTTCGCTATGGTTTCATCCGTCACTTTTTCAACGTCATTTTTTGCCAAGCAATCACTCATTTCTTCAGGACCATAATGGCATCCTGGACTGTGAAGGCGCTCTCAGTTCCATCTATCAGGTTGCGGACCTTCACGTTTTTCCCCTTTTCCTCCGCATCGCCAATTATTATCGCGTATTTGAAGCTTAAAGCGTTTGCGTAAGCCAGCTGGTTCGATATGTTCCTGCTTGCGATGTTAAGGTCTACGGCAATCCCGTGCGACCTCAATATAGTGGCAACCTGCAGCGCATACTGGTAATTGCTGTCGTTTATTGTTGCCATGAAGACGTTGGCATGCGTGTGCTTTGGCGAGGAGCCGAACTCCAGGATGTCAAGAAGCCTGTCCAGGCCAAGCGAAACGCCCACGGCCGGCAAATCCCTGCCGCTGAATGTACCTATCAGCCTGTCGTACCTTCCCCCTCCGGCTATAGAGCTGTTCTCATCCTGGGATTTGTACTCGAAGACCACACCAGTGTAGTAATCGAGGCCCCTGATGACCGAAAAGTCTATGGCCACCGACTCGGGCTTCAGGTTGTAAAGCTCAAGCAATTCAATTGTCTCCCGCATTTCCTTCACTGCGGTTTTGTCCGAAAGCGTTTTCTCCAAGTAGTCAAGCTTGTCCGCATTCGTGCCCTGGAAATTTATGAGCGCGTCGATCTTGCCGACCGTATCCCTGTCCAGGCCGAGTTTTTGGAGCTGCTCCACCACTCCATCCCTGCCTATCTTGTCCAGCTTGTCCACCGCCCTCATCGCGGGGACGATCTTGTCCTGCGGTATCCCAACAATTTTAAAAAGATCATCAATGAATTTCCTGCTATTGATGTGTATTACATGGTCTATCCCTAGCGCGTCCAGCGCCATTGCGCCGACCGCGATTATCTCAGCATCTGCGGCTGTCTGCCGCCCGCCCACTATGTCCACGTCAGCCTGCGTGAATTCCCTGTAGCGCAGCCTCTGCGGCTCCTCCCTTCTCCACGCCTTCCCTATGAAGTATCTTTTGAAGGGCTGCGGGAGGTTCTGGTGCATTGCCATATACCTCGCCAGGGAGACCGTGTGGTCGTACTTCAGTGCGATGTCCTCGTATTTCATTTCGTATATAAGCTTTGCGTCCTCCCCGATGACGCCCTTTGCGTTAAGAACCTTGATCGATTCGAACGCCGGGGTGTCTATGGTGAGAAATCCAAACCTCTGGAAAACCCCCTCTATTTTCCCGATAACCTCGTTCCTGTAGAGCGCCTCGTTTGGCATCAGGTCGCGCACGCCCCTTGGGAATGGTATGTCTGCCACGATATCAACAATAACGGTACATAGGTAAATCGTAGCCAAATAATAAAAATCTGACTAAAATCAGAGATTCTTATCTATCCATTTCTTGAGCGTCTCTTTTGGCACGGCGCCGACCTGCATCGCCTTCACCTTACCGTGCTCCACCAGCAACGTGGTTGGTATGCTCATTATGTTGTATTTTGCCGCGATGTTCTGGTTTTCGTCCGCGTCTATCTTTACGAACTTCAGCTTTCCATCATAGTCCTTGGAAACATCCTCTACTATTGGACCGTAGAACCTACATGGCCCGCACCAGGTAGCCCAGATATCCACAACCACCGGCGTCTTCGACTTCAGAACTTCCGCATCGAAGTTCGACTCGGTCACAACATTTACGCTCATGAGAACCATCCCTGATTAGATTACAGCATACAAATATAAAAATCCTAGCGGGCGAACCTTTTTATTGTTTTAAACACATAATTCCTTCAATGATGACAATGCACTACGCTGAGCTCGCGCTGTGACGAAGATCTTGAGTGCTGATGTTCATGAAAATTTCCAATGCGGCAATTAAAAAGATAGTAAAGAAATCCAACGTTCAGATAAGCGAATCAGCCGCAAATGCGATAGCAAGACTATTGGAAAAGAAGGCGAGGACCATAGCAAAGTATGCGGTGAAAAGGGCGAAGAAGAACGGCAGGAGCTCGGTCCTCAGCGAGGATGTCGACTATTACAGGCTCAAGTTCGGGGATTAGATGGATGGGACGTCAGGCAGGATTTCAAGGGGGCCGGGCGGCAGGGTGAAGCTCGAATATGTCCATGCCGGCCGAAAAAGGGTCGCTTTGTGGGAACCGCTTGGCAGCGGCATTATCGAGACCATTTACAACGAGGAGGGCGCGGTGTTGAGGCTGAGCGCCTTCAAGAAAGAGGGAGACCGTGGCATGGATGCCTGCGTAGAGAATCTGAAGCGCACCGTGTCGATAACCAGCACTGTGGAGTGCGACTACTCAGAGATAAAGCTGGAAAAAGGGTGCCCGGCATGCGGTGCACGCCCGTTAAAAAGAATATCCGCTTTTGCGAAAGAGAGCCCCACGCCGCTGGAAACAATCACCTATGAGTGCGCGGAGTGCAAGGGCAAGAGTTATTATCTTACAGACGAATACCTGGAGCAGATGATGGCGGAGCAGGCAACACTTTTCGACCAACAGGAAAGAAAGGAGATGGAGAAAAACAGGGAGGCATTCAGGGCCAAGCTCAAGGCATGGGTACATATAAGAACATTTGTACCGAATAAGATACTGCAAATAAATTAGGTGTCTGAATGGCAATGCTATTGTCGGAATTGTACGGAAAACAAATAATAACGAACACCGGCCAAAGGATAGGCATGGTAGAGGATGTGATCCTGGACTTCGAAAACGGCAACGTGGCGAACCTGCTTCTTGTTAAGATGGAAGATCTCGTAAGGGCGCAGAACACGCCCGGCGCGCTATCGAAGAACAGCGTGAAGTACGAAAGGGTCAAGAACGTGTCCGAATCAATAATTGTGGGCGTAAATAAGTGAGGAAGTCTCACACAGGCAGGGCAGGGCTCGGATGGATCTATAGGTATGTCATGGCCGCGGTCGTGCTAGGGCTGGTCGAGGGCGTTGCAACTTTTCTCTTTTTCAGCCAGGCTTGTCACACAATGGCATTCCAGCATCTGCTCGGCAATCCACTTCCGCTCATACCCTATATCTTCGGCATGCTCTTCGTGGCGATGCTCGCGCTGTATCTCCTGATAGAGCACGATGCCGTGAATACCGTTCTCTTCTGCTCATTCATCATAATATGGCTCGCAAGCGGGTTCCTGCTCTACTATTCATTGAGCGTCGGCTGCCCCGTATACCTCTAGCCATGATCAAAACAGAGAAAAGAGGATTCCTAATCTGTGGATACCTCCTTGGCGAGGTTCGGCCTCTCCTTTATGAGTATCCTCGCACCGCAATAGGAGCACCTGGTGAAGTTGTCGACCAGCTTTACCTTCTTACCGCATTTTGCGCATACATATGCCATAATATCACAACGTCAAGTCAACGGAGCTTGTTCTGCCCCTTCAGCCATTTTGATAGCTCCGTATGCAATGTGGATGCGCTTGTGTCGATGACCCTGACCCTCTGCGCCTGCGGGTAGCTTTCGTCCTTTACTTCAAGAACCGGTTTGTACTTGTCCATCACTGCAAACTGGACCTCCAGCCAGTGGATCTTGCCTTCCATGTAGTCCCTGACTATGTCCCTCGTCCACGGCATCGAGCTGAACGTGAAAACCAGCCCGCCGCACCAGTACAGCGGCATCGTGCCAGCGGGTGTCACCCTGCTGCGCAGCAGGTCCTCCATCGGCACTGATATGTACTCATGAACTACTATCTCCTTCAACGGAGCATGGGTTATTTTTATTCCATTTGTGTTTGCCATCAGCATCACGCGCCCTTGTTTACAATATCATGTATCAGCCTTCTCGCCACTTCCCCTTCCGGCGTGGTCATGGTGTACGCTCCTCCCGCATAAGTGGCATTGCAGTGCCTGCATCTCCATATGCTGGTGCCAACCCTCCTAACCGAGGGCTTGCCGCAGGCCTCGCACTTGTACTCCGCCTGCTTCTTCTGCTTGACGCCGAGCGCTCGCTTCCTTATGCTCGCCCCGTACCTTATGCTAGCGTTTGCCATAATATCATCTATCAATCTGGAGCTATCCGCTTCCTTATCTCGCTATATTTAGAGAGTGAAACATCTACTAAGCTTTCTATCTCTTTTGGGGAGAAGCTTCCGCCGAGGCCCTTCTGCATCGCCCTGATTACCTTTCCATCGTTTGTTATGGTGAGACGCGCACCGCTGGCCGCCTCTTCGTGTATGTTTGGATCCAGCATCAGCACGCCGTCCGCCTTTGCGAATGTAGTCGATACGACATAGTTCTTAAGCTCAAGCGGCTTTGTCCTTTCCTCATACACTGCCTTTCCATCCTCGTACTTCGGCACCTTTGCGCTCGACAACGCTGCCATGGCCGCGATCGTGCTCGCATCAAACAGGTTACCGTCATAGTTGAGAACATAAAGGTCTATGAAAACGCTCCACGCCTTTCCCTCTTCGATGAATAGCTTGGTGAGGTCTATGCACTCTGCCGCGCGTATCCCCCTGTCTACGACTCTCGCAAGCTCGACAGATTCAGGGCTCGGAGGCCCACTTTCGAATTCCGGGTGCGCAAGCTGCAGCAGCTCGGACGAGACCATAAGGTTGCCCTGGTCCGGTGTGTCCTCCATCGGCTCCTCCACTTGCAGCTTCACCCCTGCGAGGACGCGGGTTGCGCCCAGGTCCACCTGCGCAGACCCTTCGGCATGCGATATGACATTTGGGATTATGGTTATGTTCCTGAAATCGAACATTCCCCTTCCGTCCTCCCTGGTCCCTTTCGCAATCAGTTCCTTTACATAGTGGCTTTTTACAATATCTAGTCCTTCCATTTCAAACACCATTTTCGCTGCCTTTTATGTCAGCTTCTGTTTTTTTATACGTCTCCTGAAGCGCGGCCTTCTGTATGGCTGTTATTTTCTTCCCTGCTTCTATTGCCATTGCCATGCCTCTCTTCATCTCCTCCTTGGTGAGGTTGCCGTCCATCTGCAAGAGCAGGAGCTCGCCATTCCTTGGCGCTATTGCCATTGGCATGTCGCATTCCGAATAGTTGTCCTCTATCATGTTGAGGTCAAGTATAAGCTCCCCGTCCGTCTTTCCAAACGATACCGCGTATATGAGATCCTTCATATGTATTCCGGCATTAGCGAGCGCGACTGCTGCCGCCGTTATCCCGGCCGCTCTTGTCCCGCCATCGCTTTGAAGTATTTCTATGAAGATGTCTATCTCGCTGCCAGGGAAATCGTTGAGCATTACTACGCTTTCGAACGCTTCCCTTGTGACCTTTGAGATTTCCGTGGCCCTCCTGTTCGGCCCGCTTCTTCCATGCTCTCCCATTGATGAGAAGGGAGCCATCTGGTACTTGCACTTGATTATCGCTTTTACAGGATCCTGCACATGCTTCGGCATCGCCTCCTTCGGTCCGTAAACGGCGGCGAGCACCCTGTTATCACCCCATTCAAGGTATGCCGAGCCGTCCGCATTCTTCAATACGGATGCCTGTATCTTGATGGGCCTGAGTTCGTTAAGTGCCCTGCCGTCCAGTCTTTTGCCGTCAACGATCAGTTGCGGCTTGTTTGCTTTGCTTGCCATAAAATCACGCTATTTCTTTGTTTGTTCCTCCAACCTGCCGGGTATCCAGCAGTTTTTTTATTCGCTCTGTTAAGCCTGATGTGTGTGCCTCGTCCTCTATTTTCCTTATCGCCATTGTAGCAAGTGCAATGTCCCCGCCCTTCAGCCAGACTATGCCGTTGTTCCCGACGATTATGTTCGACTTCGTAATCGAGGCAATCTGCATTATCATCGTATTGGCCTTGCCGATTATTCTCGGCACCTTGGTCGCCTTTACGTCTAGCAGGGTGCCCCCGTAGAGCGTCCTCGGCCTCCAAAGTATAACCGTTTTCCTGTTTTCTATGTCCTTGACTTCCGCCTGCACGACATCCCCCAGCTTATAGGTTTGCCTGTCATACTTGCTGCCTATCAGTATCGCCCTGCCGTAGAATGAAAGGTCGACCTCATAGACCTGGTTCCTTGAATTTGTTATTATTCCGATCACAACCTCATCTGTTCTCGGGCTCCATGCACCCTCGAGCGCAACAAGGCTGCCTTTCTCGCTATCAAAAAGCCCCATCACCTCAGCATACGTCTTTCCATTTTCAACATAGGAGTTATCCATCCTCATGGGTTTGTCAAAAATCACGTCACCGGGCATAACAATTTCCTTCACATCATCACTCTTTCGATTTGTTTGTTTATTGCAATATCTTTGTCAGTACCTTTCCCTGCGTCAGCTTGTTTATCTTGTCAAAGAATTCTCCCTGCAGTCCGGCTGGGAACTCCACAACCGCCTTCAGGCTTCCATTTCCTTGCCATTCGTCAGATTTCATGCCATACTGCTTCAATATGCCGAAACTCCTGTTCGCGTATTCAGCCGGCACCACCACCTCCATTTTTACCGTGGTAAACTTGAGCGGCAGTATGGGCCTGAGCTTGTCCACGACTATTTCGACCTGCTCCGGCACGCTCTTGAACGGGTCGACGGAAACCCTTGCCTCCTTCATCGCGTTTTCCACCCTCAATGGCGGGTTTGGTGCGTTGGTCCTTGGATCTATTGAATTCTTTGCAATCATCTCTATTATCTGCTTCCTTTTGTCTTCGGCAAGCCTTGCCCGCTGTTCTGTTGTTATGGGCACATCCCCCTTCTTCAGCATTATGTCAGCGACCTTGGCCACCTCTACGGTCCCAAAAGCCTTCTTCAGCTTTTCATCGCTTGCCTTTTCCCCCTTGCCGGCATCCTTGAATATGTCCTCTGCCTCAAGCACGCTGAGCGGATCGGTCCGCTTGCCAGTAATGTATTCGTAGGCCATGTCGGAATTGACAAGGATCTCGAATTCGTCCCCGGCATGTTTGTATTTCACTATGACTGTCTTAGACATTTTTCCACTTTCAGAGAAGGAGCATTAAATGTACTGGTCAATTTCGCTAGCATTCAGCAGCTTGAATCCCTCTTTCTTTGATATTATAGACATGTCTACATTGTCCCGGGTCAGTTTCTGCTCGGACGCCTTTTTCAAAACGCCCATGCCTAGTTTTATTGCATCATCTACCTCCATTCCGTCCTTGTACTCTTTTGTAAGTATATCCTGCGCCACCTGTTTTCCGGATCCTATTGCATCGGCTTTGTATCCCAGGAAAGATGCACCCGCGTCTATCTCGTACAGCTTTGGGTACTTGTCGTATCCCCCAAGCAACAGGGAGATCGCGTAAGGCCTTATGCCTCCGTACTGGGTTGCCACCTGCATCTCTTCTGCAATTTCCCTCGCGGTCGTTTCAACCGATTCCGTTTCGTCATAGACCATCCTGTGCGACTGGGTCTTGTGCCTCATTATGTTGACAAGGTGAAGGCCATCGGATACAAGGCCAGAGTAGGTTGCCCCTATCTTAGCGTCGATCTTGAAAATCTTTTGGACAGTGCTAGGTATTGCAAGAGGCTCCATGACATTCTTGTGCGCTATAAGGACCACCGCGTCCTCCGCTATCAGGCCTACTGATGTGGCCCCGCGTCTTACCGCCTCTCTTGCATAGTCCACCTGGAAAAGCCTTCCGTCCGGGCTGAACATTACTCCCCTGTCATACGCTTGCACGTTTGGTAACATTTATTGCACCTGTTTTAACGCTATGATGATTTCTGATAGGCCAAGATTGCCTACACAGAATATAAATCGACACTTTTCAGTGGTACGATACATTCCTTTCTCTGATACTACTATTCTGGAATTAAGGTTTAAAAGCCTTCGCTTGGCCACACGACAGAACATCTCCCATGCAACACCGGTGGGCTAGGAAAGGTATTTATGGCTTTTTTGAACAGTGAGTCTGATCAGATGCGGCGTCCACACGCGTTCAAAGCACAGTCCGCAATGGAGTACCTCATGACCTACGGTTGGGCCATTCTTATAATAGCGGTTATGCTTGCCGCCTTGTATAACCTGGGCATCTTCAGCAGCACCTTCTTCGTCCCAAAGGTTCCCCCTGGTTCGTGTCAGGTGCTTAAAGTTGGGAGCGGAAGCGCGCAGGACATATCCATAGAGGGAACATGCAGCGGCCAGCTGCCCCAGTATGTCGGCTCATTCAGCGGCGGCGGCTATATCGGCATAGCGGCGCCGAGCTCCATGCCTTCGAAATCAACCTTCACGATAAGCGCATGGGCGGACTACTTCCCCCCGTCGAATTGCAATTGGGGCAATATAGTGGAGACCAACCAATTTGACTTTGAAAAGGCCGGCCTGACCGGCACGTGCTCAGGCACCATAATACGGTTCATACCCTCGATAGACGGTGGCTTCGTGGCCTCATCCGCTTTTGGATTCCCGATGAACAAGTGGAACTTTATTACTGTTACGGTAAACGCAGTCAGCACGGTGCTTTACGTGAACGGCACTGCTGTGGAGACCGCCTCTGGCATGTCCAACTCTTTGGCGATAAACGGTATCCGAATAGGGATGGCCGGCCTAACAGGTATAGGATACTCTGATGGTTGGACCGGCTACATCTCCAACGTCCAGATCTACAATACTTCGCTTTCACCCAGCGAAGTTAATGCATTATATCTTGAGGGAATAGGCGGCGCACCCATAAATCCGCAATACATTGTAGGGTGGTGGCCCCTCAATGGGAATGCGCAGGACTACTCAGGAAACAACAACAATGGGCAGCCGAACACAGGTCTATCGTATAGCAGCTTTTGGACCAATGGATACACGGCCCCCTAGCTAGACCAGCTGCGCGTCGACGACAGAAGTGCCCTTGTCAACCTTCATCAGCCTGACTCCAGAAGCACTCCTCCCTGTTTTTCTTATCTCAGATACAGGGAACTGGATTGTCAGGCCCTTCGAGTTGATGAGCAGCACCTCTGAGGAGGCCTCAACTATCAGGGACTTTACGACATTTCCCGTCTTCTCGTTCACCTTCAGGTTCCTGACCCCCTTTCCGCCCCTGTGCTGCAGCCTGTATTCCTCCAGTGCGGTCACCTTTCCGAAGCCATTCTGCGATATTGTTGCTATGAGATCGGTTTCCTTTGCCTGCAGCAGGTTGACTATCTCATCATCATGGCCGAGCTTCATTCCCCTCACGCCATAGGCGTTCCTTCCCATTGACCTTATGTCAGCCTCCTTGAACCGGAGAGATTTCCCCTTCTTCGAAGCAACGAATATGTCTGATTTGCCATCCGATATGCAGACGTCCGCCAGGGAGTCCCCTTCTTCTATCGGAATTGCTATAATCCCATTCGCCCTCGGCCTTGAGAATTTCTCTCCCATAACCCTCTTTATTGTGCCCTTCCTTGTTATGAACGTCAGGAAGCTCTGTGCAAACGTCCTGGTGTTGACAAGCCTCTCAATATTTTCGCCCTCCCCCAGCTGCACCAAGTTCACCGCAGCCTTTCCCCCTCCATACCTTGTGGCTTCCGGCACCTGCCAGGCCCTCAGCCAGTAAGCCCTGCCCTTGTTGGTCAGCGCAAGGAGATAGTCCTTAGACATGCAGAACGATATCTGCTTTACGGCGTCGCCTTCGTGGAGCTCTATGGCTATTATCCCTTTTCCTCCCCTTCCCTGTGACCTGTACACGCTTGTCGGCATTCTCTTGATATAATTATTCTTTGTGAGTATAACTGTAGTTTCTTCGTCAGTGATCAGGTCCTCGTTCTGTATCTCTTCTATTTCCGTTTGCTCTATCACGGTCCTCCTGTCGCGTCCGTATTTCTCCTTAATCTCCTTCGTCTCGTCCTTTATGATCTGGAAGACCCTGGTCTCGTTTGCGAGTATCTCGCCATAGTTATTTATGTTTCCTATAAGCTCCTTCCTCTCACCCTCCAGCGACCCGCTCTCCAGGCTGGTAAGCTTGCTGAGCTTCATGTCCAAGATCGCATTCGCCTGCTTTTCGCTGATCCCATAATTCTTTATGAGGTTTGCCCGGGCATCTTTTGTGTCAGAGCTTTCCTTTATAGTCGCCACAACCTCGTTTATGTGGGTTATTGCGATAAGGAGCCCTTCCACAATGTGCAGGCGCTCGGTGGCAACGTCGAGGTCGTACTTCGTCCTGTTCTTTATTACCTCAACCCTGTGATCGACAAATATTTTGATAAATTGCCTTAGGTTTAGCGTCATCAGGCTGGTCTTCAGCACCGCTATATTGGCTACATGCAAAGTAATCTGGAGCGGTGTATGCATGTAGAGCGTGTTCAGCACGGTATCCGCGTTCGCGTCTTTCCTGAGCTCTATTACTACCCTGACGCCCTCCTTTCCGCTTTCGTCCCTCAGGTCGCTTATGCCCTGGATTTTTTTATCCTTTACGAGCTCTGCAATCTTCTGCACAAGCTGCGCCTTGTTGACGGTATATGGTATCTCCTTGATCACGATGGAGTTCTTGTTTTTGCCCTCCTCGGTCACGGTCTTGCCCCTTACGGTGCACGCCCCCCTTCCCGTCAGGTACGATGAAGCGAGCGCGTTGTTGTAGAAGACCGTGCCGCCGGTCGGGAAGTCTGGCCCCTTTATGTACTGGAGGAGCTCCTGCGGCGTAATATTCTGGTTGTCCACATAAGCCGTTACTGCGTCACAGACCTCCCTCAGGTTGTGCGGCATTATGTTTGTCGCGACTCCCACCGCGATTCCCGAACTGCCGTTAAGCAAAAGATTAGGAACCTTCGCAGGCAGCACGACGGGTTCCTCCTCTGTATTATCAAAGTTTGGAACAAATGGCACAGCTTTCTTATTCAGATCTGCCAGCATCTCCTCCGCCAGCTTCTCCAGTCTTACCTCGGTGTAACGCGCGGCGGCGGGCGGATCCCCGTCGATCGAGCCCATATTTCCCTGACCTTGCACGAGCGTATGATTCATCGAAAAGTACTGTGCCATTCTGATTAGCGTATCGTAGGCGGCGATGTCTCCATGCGGGTGGAATTTTCCTATGCAGTTATGGGATATCATTCCATTTGCAATAAACTCATGTTCACCCTCCACACCGATATCATAAGTTATTTCTTCATCAATTTCTTCTATGCTTATTAACGGTGCGAAATTAATTTTGTCCTTTATTATTGCATTTAAAAATTGCGAGAGTCCAGAATTTATTTTTTGCAATTTATTTTGAATTCCCCATTCTATTATTTGGGTAGCATGCAATTGCAAAGATCTTAAATTAGAGCTGTATCTAATCTTTGTTCCGTTTAGATATTTTATCCCCTCTCTAAACTTCTTTCCTTCGGCATCAAGATACCAGCCACTTCCGATATGTTGAGTGCCCGGCTCTCCAAATATTTTCTCTGCAGCCCAGGGTATGATATCAAAATCAGATTGTTTTATTTTGTGCAAAAGGAGCAAGTTTGCGCGAGCGCCCTTATTTTTCTCTTTAAGCTCCAATCCCGCAGCAAGGCGCTGTGCATTAATCCCAGCAAATTCTAAACTAAATGAGTCATGTAAATGAACTTTCCTCCCGAGGATATAATCTTCTTTAGCTCTTTTAATTTCATACTTTTGCCCATGTATATTGAAATGCTGTAAAAGTATTATTAACTGATTTGCCATTTGTCCAGAAATGGTAGCATACTCGATAACATCTCTCTTTTTATGTACGTGACCATCACCGTCAATTAAACCGCTAAGAAATGCAAATATTACTTTTTTAGGGCTATTAAATAT
>DAIDAE010000008.1 GCA_027310755.1 Candidatus Micrarchaeaceae archaeon
TGTAGTTAACTACAATATATCTTTTTCCGTTAAGTATTTATGTCTTTATATAAGGGCTTTTCCCTTTTTGTAAACGCCCTTGCCGGGATTTGAACCCGGGCCTCAAGCTCCGCAAGCTCACGTTCTGTCCAAGCTATACTACAAGGGCATGCACTAGCTTTTAATAATCTATCATCAGGTTATTTATTAAGGTTTTGCAGCATCTATCTAGTGTTTTGGATGACATATACAACTTATCTTACGGTAATAATTCCAGCATTGATAACTATCCTTGCTACTTATGTATCGATTCTCTTTCTCAGTTCCTATATGCTAGAGTCCGGAGTCACATTCACAGAACTAAACAAGAAAGCTAGGATATTGCCGAGCAGCGGCGGAGTCGCTGTCGCATTCGGTTTTGCAATCGGCATTCTTTCATATGTCTTTGGCGGCAGTTTTGTATATGTGCCTAAGGCATCGCTCGAATCGCTTTTTGCTGTTGTCATATCGGTGACCCTGATAGCGTTCGTAGGGTTTCTCGATGACATAAACGTCAGGACCAAGTTTACAAAAGGAACCGGGATGAAAGACGTAAGAAAGGGCTTGAAGCAATGGCAGAAACCATTGCTTACCTTTGTCGGGGCAATACCCCTGGTTGCAATCAATGCGGGACAGTCCACTGCTGTGCTGCCGTTCATAGGAATGGTAAACTTAGGCATCATATATCCAATAGTTATAGTGCCCCTCGCGGTCGTGTTCGTTGCGAATGCGGTAAACCTTCTTGGCGGCTTTGACGGTATGATAACCGGGACCACCTTGATTGCTAGCCTTGGACTGCTGGTCTACAGCGTCTTCTTTGGCACTTACACCGGGGCTATAATATCCGGAGTCCTGGCAGCGTCGATATTCGTGCTTTTCTTGTACCACAAGTACCCTGTGAAGATACTGCCGGGTGATAGCTTTACCTACGGTGTGGGCGCCGCAATCGCGGCTGCGATAATAATAGGAAACATGGAGGCATTCGGCCTCATAGTCATCCTCCCCTTTGTAATCGAGTTCCTATTCCATCTTAGGGGTAAATTCAAAACAAGCGACCTTGGCATTCCGCAGAAGGACGGAACAATGAAGCCGAGGTATGGCGGCAAAATATACAGCTGGACGCATATAATAATGAACCTGCGGCCGCTGCGAGAATGGGAGGTTGCCCAGTATATGTGGGTCGTTGAACTTCTTTTTGTCGTCCTCGCCTTTGGACTAAAGATTGCAGGAGCACTTTAATACATCGTCTTTCTGACACTGCCAATCTCCAGCATCTTTTTCTCCAACCTTTTTTTTGTAGTCAACGCCCTTTTCCTAGCCCTTATCCTGGTTAGGACCGCATTTCCTGAACCTCCATTCTTTGCCATATTTATGTCCGAGTTGGTTATCAGCCTTGTCCTCCCAGCATAATTCGCATAGATCCTCGCATCATTTATGAGCTCATTGACTGTGGATTCAAGCTCCTGCTCGAGACTTTCAATGGCCCTTTCATTTATGCGCTCCGCGCCCGCCTCCCTCAGGAACTCCTCTATGTCGTAAAGACTGAACGCCCTATTCTTCCCCAAACCTACACCCTCACAATACGTGAAGGAGTTAAGGAAAAAGAATGTTTATAAAGAATCCGTTTTATTCTGCTATTAGTGGCACTTTCCGTTTTAAAAATCAGATCCATTTTGGCCTGCCAGGGCCTGGTCTCCACCCCATTCGGACACGGGCTAGAACGGAAGGGTGTGGAAATAGGCAAGATACACTATATACAGTAAAATCATTACAATCGGTATTGATACGTTATCGTCAATGCCGAGCTTCATGCTTTCCACAAACGCCAATCCAAGCCCAAAAAGTATCGAATAGAGCCCTATAAACGGATATCCTATGAGCGCAACCACCACGAAGAAGGAAAGGCTGCCAAGGACCGACTTATCCTTATTGTAGAAAAGCCTTGGTCCTTTCATATTTATTCCAATGATCGTGGCTATTGGGTCCGCAAGCATCAGCGCTCCAATACCAATTATCATGAAATGCTGGTTATGTATGAATCCGAGGAGTAGGGTCACGCCTATTCCAAGATAAAGAGCGCCGAGCCCGTACAGCGCTCCCGGGCGTTCTATCGAAATTAGCAATTTGTACAGGCTGCCATTTTTCCTGTCGCCGAGCAGGCTATTATAGACATATCCCACGAGTATAAGAGTTGCGGTGACATAGACCGCATAGTAGAATGGCAGATAGACAAATAGTGCAAGTACTATCAATCCGAGGAATGCATGTATAATATCCCTCTTGGTCTCTAAGGATTTTCCAGCACGCTGGTGCTGATATTTGAGGAGAATGGCTTCATTTCTGTAGAATACGCCAAACCCCGTTCCTATTGCAAGCATCTGTATGAACGGATAAAGCAGTGGCCCATAGATGTACGTCATGTAGAAGAACTCCGCGATTATCAGAGCAATATAGACAAAAAGTCTTTTTGTCTCCTTTATGTAATAGAATGGAAGGATGGAGAACAACACCGCAAAATTGAGCACAAAGTATACCGCGGTTTCATTAAAGAGTTCCCGCAGCGCCGATATTATTACTAGGCCAAGTATAAAGCTTGCCACGACCGGTACCAGCCCCTTAGGCAGCCTTTTTTCTCCTATAAGGTCCCTTAGGTACCACAGTAGAATTATTGTGTTGATCAGGGCAAATAAAAATATACCGGTATCCATGCAATCAATTCACGCTATAGATATTATCCACGATGCGACTATGAAACCTACTGCTATTATTGCCGGAACCAGGATTCTTGCGATTCCCATTACGGAGGTTATCACGGCTATCATTGTCTCTCGTATATTCGGGCCCCATACGCGGAACCTCTTGATTACATCTTTTTTGTAGTGCACGCTTACAATCTCGGCGTCGTCCAGTGCCTGCCTGACTGCGCTGTCGAGCAGGAGAAGCAGCGGCTTCAACTTTGTATCTCTCCCGAGCACGTTGCTCGCGTTCTTTTCGAGCGAATTTACATAATGCGTGTCCGTTGTGTATACTTCCGCATCTATCCCATAGGTTTTCTTGACATGCGCCACAATATCATTTCTGAAGTTTGGCAATATATTGTTCGAATTTAGCTGTATCATCGCGTGCTTGAAGCCGTTGAAAAAGAATATCATCACATTCAGCTTTCCGGGTGCCAAGTCAGTCGGCCTTCCAAGCGCATCATACACGTTCACTCCTGCAACGCCCACCTTCACCCTGTTTACCTTATGGATCGGCTTGCCGATTTTTTTGATTGCAGCTACATACTCGTTCATGAACCTGGAGTTCGGGGTAACGCCCTTGAGCTCATCCGCCGGCGCACTTTCGTATCTAGAGTTGTGCGCATCAACAAGTATCATATCACGGCCATCCCTTTCAAGCAGCTCCCTAAATATCGTACCAACCTCCGGGGCTATATCTTCAGTTACAGCCGGGGCACGCGTAAATGTCGTTATTCCAATGTTCCCCATTGAAATCATCGAAACCGAGGAGCTTTTGTATGCGCTCCTGTAAAACTCCATGCGTCCGCGGATATCCACCATCTTCGCGCTTTTAATGCTCTTATCCAGGCATTCTTTCAATGCGGATATCTGCGAATTTGACACCGGATTATTGTCCTCGTTCACTGTTCCATGCAAGGCAAAGAACGGTGCGCCATATTTTGAATTCGCATACCTCTCCAGCTGCGACGGAAAATCGCTTCCACCCAGGATCCCAAATGGGCCGTAGTGCAGTGCTGGCGCAAATAATATTGCCTTTATCGATTTGTCTGCCCTCCTAAAAAACACCGTCCGGGCATCAACATCGGAAAACACTCCGAACTTGCTCCCGCCAATGGGCTGCGGCATAAGCGTGTCCATATCAAAAAGCCAGTTCTGCACTGCCTGCGAGAAAATATCTATGCCGCCCAAGCCCAGGTTTCTTTTTATCGGATTGTCAAATATGTAGAGTATTATGTAACTTATCCCAATAAAGATGACGATTCCCGCAAGGAGCTTCACCAGGATTGTTGTCAATCCTATTGAGAATGCGAATGCGAAGAACCCGCTTGCGGAAAAGAATGCCAAGATGTTGAGGATCGGCTGAACGAGGGCAAAAAAGAGCGCCTTTTTCCTCTGGCCCAGCACAACCTTGTCTATGAAGAACCACCATCCATATATGCTTGCATCGCCAACCAGGACAACTACCGTTGCTATTTGGTAGTTTCCCACTATTTGGTATATGGCTCCGGCCAGCATTACGAAAAGCGAGTAGGCAAGCGCCCCGAGGAATGTTATGAACAGCAGATACTTTATGCGCAGTTCCTTATTGAAGGATTTGAATATCACTACGGTGACGAGGGATGGCAGCAGCACCATCAATATGCCACCGAAGATGCCGCCCGCTATTATAGAAACTACGGAATCCGTAATATGATGGTAGTTTGCAAGGGCAACGGATATCATTCCTGTTGCTATGCTGAGCAGGAACAGCAGACTGAATATTATTGGAGTGTCTGGCAGCCTCCTTGAGAAGAAGTGCAGTTTATTTATTGTGCTATCATTGCTTCTCCTGATCTTCATATAAACACGTTATGAAAAGCGTCATTTTCCATATCTTCTCTGTCTTTGCGAGAATGTCTGGATTGCTTTTCTAAAGTCCTCTTTGCAAAAATCCGGCCAGTACTTCTTTGAAAAATAAAGTTCAGAATAGCTTCCTTGCCACGGCAACAGGCCCGATGTCCTAATTTCCCCCGATGTCCTGACTATGAGGTCGACGTCGGGCAGGTTTGCGCTGCGAAGGTGCCTGCGCACAAACTCCTCATCTATCTTTGCGTTTTTGTTGCCCTTAAGTTCCTTTGACATCTGTTGCATAGAATATATCAGATCCTCCCTTCCCCCATAATTTATCAGCATGTTTATCGTAAGGTCCTTGTACGTGCGCGTCCGCCTTTCAATATCCAACAACGCATCCCTGAGCTTTTTCGGAAGCGAATTTACATCGCCTATTATCCTCAATCTTGCCCTATTATCCTTCAGGTCCTTCAATACCTTTTTGTCCGTCGCAGCCTTTAGGTACAGGCTGAAGAGCACCTTCAGCTCAATATTGCTCCTGTTCTTGAGGTTCTCTGTGGAAAGCGCCCACACGGTAAGGGTTTCTACCCCAAATTCCTTAGACCACTTTGCAAACTCTATGAATCGCTTTATTCCAATGCTGTAGCCATCGAGAATATGAAGTTTATTGAACTTCGACCAGCGCCTGTTACCATCTGGTATCAAAGCTATGTGTGAGGGCGCCAATAAACTCTTTTTCATGATATCGCTCCTTTTGCCGCTGAAAGTATTTAATACCGGTAAATATTAATATGATTGAGTATCGCATGCTTTTAATTATTTCGCTTTCGCAATATAGATTACAAGAGGTGGGAACATATTTTCATACATTGAACAATCAGTGGACGAGATCCTAGGCAACGAGGAGGCGATAGCCCAGCTCAAGCAGTATGCGACGGATATAGACAACAGGGTGAGGAGGAAGCCCATACTTATATCAGGGCCATGCGGCACCGGCAAGTCCGCATCGGCAAGGCTGATTGCAGAGCAGCATGGCTGGAACATAGTTGAACTCAATGCCAGCGATTACAGGGACAAGGAATCGATAGACACGCTTCTGGTGGCAGCATCGCAGGCAAGGACCATATTTGGGAAGACCAATCTTATACTCCTCGACGAGATTGATGAGCTCGCCCCACGGTTTGACAAGGGAGCGAACACTGCGATAGCAAATCTTCTCAAAAATGCAAAAAGCCCGATTATATTTATAGCAAACAACAGATGGGAGAGAAACATCTCCTTCCTTAGGAATTCGGTGGACAACATAGATTTCAAGAAGCTCACGAGCCTTACAATAGCCAGGATACTTGAGAGATTCGTAAAGAAGAACAAGCTTAACGTGGAGAAGGAGATTATAGATGCCATCGCCACCCGCTCAAACGGGGATGCGAGGAGCGCGCTGAACGACATAGCAGTGCTGGATAACGCGGGAAAGGATTCATCAGAGATAATTGGCATGAGGGACAGGAAAGCCGACATATTCACCACGCTTGACAAAATATTCCTCTCCAATACCTATTCCGCTCCCATCGCAGCGGCAGCCAACTCCGACGTGGAGAACGACATGCTGATAAAATGGATAGACGAAAGCCTGCCAAAAAGGTATACCAACAGGGAGGACCTTGCGGAGGGATACAATATGCTATCCATGGCATCTATTTTTGCTTCCAGGGCATCAAGGTCACAGTACTATACCTATTGGAGGTACATGAATGCGTACATGACCAGCGGAATAGCGCTATCAAAAAAGTCATACCCGGACCGCACAAAAAGATACACATTCCCGAAGACGATAATGGACCTAAGCCAGTCCAAGGAGAGGAGGAGCACAAGGGTCGAAATAGCCAGGAAACTGAGAAAAAGGCTGCATCTCAACCTCGCACGGATAATAAAGCTCGAAATGCCCATAATGGCAACTATGGCAAAGGAGGCGATAGATCTGAAAAAAGAGGACGCCTACGACTTTTTCATGACAAAATTCGGCCTCGAGCAGAAGGAGGTCGACTGGCTGGTAGATAACCTACAGTCCTAGGCAGCCCCTATCTCGTTCAGTATCAATGCAATTATGTGCTCCTGGCGCTCTTTGTCCACCTTTATGCTGAATGCAGCCTCGTGCCCGCCGTACGAATGTATGTATTCTGTTGCATTTTTTAGCCGCTCCAGTTTTTTTCCGAGGTCCAATTTACCAACCACATCCCTGTGCGCCCTAACCGATATGTAACTCCCATGGTAGACGAAAGTGGCCACATCGCTACCCTCAATTCCCTCCATCCTGCTCTGCAGCCATGAGCTGTACCTGCCCATCATCGGATAATCTTCATTTTCCCTAGTCACAGAGGCAAATTTCAGGACAAATATTTTTACCCCGTCCTTTGTTGTGTATTTCTTTGCCTTGCTTACACCCTGTTCAATAGCATCGTTGAGCAGCGAATTTGCATGTGCAAATGTCTCTGCGAGCCCTTCGGCGTCTTCTATAACGGATTTTATCTGCTTGGGCGTGACATTTGCCTCATAGGACTTTTTGCTTGTCAGGTAATCCAGCACTATCGCAAGCCTGTGCGCGCTTTCATCCCGTTTGCTTGCATACTTGCTATAATCTCCAATCAAGGAAGCCCGCTTCAGGGCGCCGAAATCCATCCCCGAGATGATTTCTGCGAAATTGCACGAAAGAAAGCCGGCTGTGTAGTCCGAATCCCCGCCAAAATCCCAAGGGTTTATGTAGTTGCCCAAAAGTTTTTTCGGAAATTCCCTATATATCGGATGATGGTCAAGCCAGACGAAATCATTTCTTTCAGCGCCGAGGCCTATTGCCTCCTCGCTTTCCTGTGAAGTGCCAAAGTCTATTACTATGACAACAGGTTTTTCTATGGATACCGAAGAATTAAAAAACGACGAATCAGAGTGAAAAGATTCTGCCGTGTAGGCTATGCTTTTGTTCATGCGCCAGGCTATATTCAATCCCTCCAATCCCAGTCCCGTACGCAGGCCTTCCAGGGCATCATATAGAGCAACCGCCCCGCTGGAGCCATCGCAATCGTTGTGAAACCTCACCACCACGGGGGCCCCGGAGATGCAGCTTCTGACTACAAGGTCGGCTGCGTTGTCCAGAGCCGGCACCATTTTGTCTGTTATGGAGTCCAACCCTCCAATCCCGCTTTTATTGGGCTTATTTTTCTTTGTGGTCAGGTGCCTCAATGCATTTTTATATTCAGCAGAGCCCGCTTTGCCAAAAATTTCTACCTTGCCACCATCGATCTCGACGCTGTCCATCGGTTCAAGGACCAGATTGCTTTTTGTTGCAATTGCCCTCTCTCCTATTATGAAGTAGGTGTTTTCGGAAGGATTCTGGGCCAATTTGACACTCGTCACTATTCCTCGCATTTCATCTTCTCGAATCAAAATCGCTCGTTCTGGTCAACCGCAAATACCCTGAAACCCTTTTCGGTTATTTCATATGGGGCAAAAGAGAGGCTGTGGTTTGTCCTTCGCATCTTTACTATCTCAAGGTTCAGAGTTCTTCTCTCATTGTTCTCACTCTGATACATTACAAATATTCCATCAAATATGAAGAACTCCTGGGAAAACTGTATGTTCGCCCTTTCGGAGGTTCCCAGCTCGACCGTCAAAAATGCGGTCACCTCAAGCTTCCTCAGCACCGCCATCAGGCCAAGCAACGCCCTGCGGTACGTCAGCACATCCTGTTCACCTGATGCGAGCCTGAGCAAAGAGAGCGAATCCACTATGACAACCTTTGCGCCCGCCTCTTTTATTGCATTCTCTATGTCGGTTACCACCTTGGCAAATGAGCTGAACAGTTCTTCTTTCTCCCCGCTTCCTATAATTGGCACAGGGATATCATCCCCCAATACTGTGAGAGTTTTTTTTGCAATAAGGTCATCGATGTCCGTGAATTCCGTAAACGCATTTTTTACGTTCTTAAGAAGGTCATCAACCTTTTCCTCCAGCGTGATAAAAAGCGCCTGCCTCCCCAGCTTTGCACTGCTGTACGCTATTTCGAAGCACATCAATGTTTTTCCGGCGCCTGGGCCCCCAGCCACGAGCACCTGATTGGTTACAGGTACTCCCCCAAATAGCATGTTGTCCAGTCCGGGTATGCCCGTAGAAATCTTTTCGCCCGTTGATACCATGGTATAATAATAAAAATCTAGCTTTTAATACTTACTTGCTGAGTAATACTAGCGGCGATTTTATAGACAAGAAAATATTATACATAGGCCTGGCAATGCTGGCAATTGCAATGCTGGTCTTGATCCTCAACCTGTCAAATACCGCCAATATAACGAGCGGGTTCTCAAACGTTCTGGTGGCGCAAAATATTACGGTGCCAAGCGATGGGTTTGCGCCTCTCGTGCTGAACGCAAGCAACATGTCGTACTTTTTCATAATAGCGGCGCTCAATAAGCCGGCAAACATATATCTGCTAAATGCAAGCGGATACTCCGCATGGAAAGCCGGAACCAGTTCCAATCGCACGGGCCTTGCGGAGGCCATATTGCTTGAGGGCAGGGGTGCATTCGCCGTCTATGCAAACGCAGTCAATGTAACGATACCTCCAAGCGTGGGGCTATCTTCAGCTCCGTTATACATATTCAACAAGTCGGGGTTCTATCCGGCCGGCAAATATTACTTCATTGTCGACAATACGAACGGAAGCGCATCTACTGGAAGCCCGATCCAGGAAAAAGCTGTTTATCTGCCGCCTTTGACAAACAGCAGCATGGCAACTGGCGCGTTTTCATCCCTTGGGAGCCAGATAGCACAGGAAGTGATTTACGGCGTGATATTCTTTGTACTCCTTGTTGCTGGAATAGTGGTGCTGTTATACGGATATTTCAAGAAACCAAAGGATGTGCAGCCAGATCACCCCGTTTCCACTAAGCTGCCAACGAACGCGGATCAGGCGTATGTGGACAGGCTATACAAGAACATCGAGAAAAGCAAGAAGGCCAAAAAGAAAAAGGCTTAAATATGGAACTGACGAATACAATATATCTGATTGACGTAGTGAGAACAGATTGAATGGATGGGTTGAAGGAGAGGGTGGCCGGAGAGATTGCGCTTTCGGATAGCCCGGGCAGCGCAATGAAAAAGTGGAGGGAACTCTTTGGAGTTACACAGGTGGAACTCGCAAAACAGATAAAGATATCAACATCGACCATAAGCGACTATGAGAGCAACAGGAGGCTCAGTCCTGGCGTCGGCGTTATACGGAGGTTTGTGGAGGCGCTATTCTCCATAGACGAGTCGAAGGGCAGCACAGTTAGGCAGAGCCTCGATAAATTCTCACAAAAAACAGAGGAGCAGACGCCGTTCTACCAGATCCATGACTTCATCGCCCCGATAAGCGGGGTAGACTTCGCGCGGATAATCGAGGGGAAAGTACTCTCAAACCCCGGATATCTTGATTCGTTAAAGCTTTTCGGATATACCAGGGTTGATAGCCTCAGGATAATACTTGAAATGTCGCCATCAGAATACCCAAAACTTTTTGGATCGACAACAGAACGGGCGTTCATATTCGAGCACGTGTCCACGGGAAGGTCGCCTCTGGTTGTGATAAGGGTGGCCCCAATAAAGCCAAAAGTGGTGGTGCTCCACAACGTTACCACCGTGGACAAGCTTGCGATCAAGCTTGCCCAGGTCGAGAAGATTCCGCTACTTGCAACCAAGCTTGATATCAAGGAGATAGACAGCAGACTCAGCAAAATATGATTGCATGACATCGACAAAGCATAAGCATGTAGCTGTACCGCCCCCAGAAACGCAGGAAATTTTAAATAGACGGATGGTTGAGCTGGCAGTACTCCTGGGCAGATCTGAAATGGCGAGAAGGGCGATAGCGCTTAATCGAAAACCAATGCCATTGTTTGTTCTCAGGGTCGGAAATTAGCCCCAGACGTCAGCGCTTATCCTTTCCGCCGGTACATTAAGCGCGGCAAGCGCATCCTTTGCGGCCTTTACGAACGCTAGCGGTCCGCATATATAGCACATCCTTTCAGGGAAATCCGGAGCAACTCTCTGCACCATCGCGGAATCTATATGCCCGGTCAATCCTGTCCAACCATCCCCCTCTGCAGGCCTTGTAACGGTAACATTGAGCTTGAACTTGAGCCGCTCTGCGAAGGAATCGAGCTCGGCCCTTCTTATTATCTCTGTGGGGAATTTCACGCTATATATCATTATTGCATCCGTCTGCGCATTTAGCATTTCCATGTGCCTGAGCATCGACATGAATGGTGCAAGGCCCGTGCCTCCCGCTATAAAGAGCACCTTGTCATCCCTGATGGGGTCAAACCTGAATTGCCCGTTCGGCCCCTTTAACATAAATGGGTCCCCTATCTGCGCATCCGCAAAATGCGACCTTCCAATATGGTCACCGTGCTTTGGCTCCTTTATTATGAAGAACTCCATCTCCTGCGCAGAAGGATCGGATGCTATAGAAAATGCTCTGGCGACATATCTTTGGCCATCGGCCCCAAGACCAGAGATCATCATGAACATTCCAGGATCGAAGGTTCCATGCGCATTGCCCTCCGGCCTGAACCTTATTATGAGCACTTCCGGTGTCTCATCGATTTTTTCACTGATTAAGTATTTCGCATCCATAATAGGGATAACATTCGGCATAAAATCACTTAACAATTGGCTGGATATTTTAAATAATGTTGCGGTATGCTGCCTTGCCCACCAAAATTCATCCCCATGCGTCTACGTTGTCTTTCTGCACGTCCACGCCATATTTTCTTAGCAGGTCAGTCAATTGTGTCGCAAAACTAAGACTTCCGCATATCAGCGCGGTGCGCTTTTGAATATCCGGCACCGCGGCAAGCGTATCATCCACTATATGCCCTGTTTTTCCCCTCCATCCGTCCCCCTCGACAGGCCTTGTCACCGTAATAATCACTTTTGCTATGCCATCCTGTTCCAATCGCGTAACCTGCTCCCTCTCTATAATTTCAGAAGGCGTTCTCACGCTCCAGATCAAAGCAACGTCCAACCGTTTTGTCATTGTGGCTATTTCGTCCAATATGGATCTGAATGGCGCAATTCCGGTCCCACCAGCAATTATAAGGAACCTATCCTTTTCCGGATCAATGTTGTTACCAGGACCAAAATTCACTGCTGGAAATTTAATCTGGGGTGCAGACAACAAGAATTTATCCCCCTCCTTCGCATCTACAAAATGTGATATATGAACATTGTTTCCATGTTTTGGCATCTTTATTGCAATCAGCTTTAGTAATGGGTTGCTCGGTGCGGATGCAACAGAAAATGCGCGCGGGGCATATTTCTTCCCGGCTTCATCCACACCCCTTATCATTACAGACCCACCCGGCTTGAATCTAACCGCCCCCCCAACCGGTTCAAATTGAAGGACCAGGGTTTCTGGGGATGCATCAACCTTCCTTATGAGTTTGTATTCTAGTGAATCAACCTTGGTTTTTGATTCTGCCATTCATTCACCTAACATCAAAGCTGTCTTTGTTAAATATTTAAACCAAACAGTTAGATCCATGACCAATATTTGATATATTGTCAGTTTGCCGATAAAAAGGCCAAGAGCTTTTCGGCAAACTCCCCCGGTTGTGCGTAGTGCGGCACATGTCCGGCATTTTCCACGAACTCAAGTTTGCTGTTGGGCATCTTGCTGTGCAGAATCTTCCCTATCGAGGGGCTGAGCAGAATGTCCTTTGCGCCCCAAATGATAAGTATCGGTTCTTTTATCCTCGCCATCATCTCATCGTCTATTTCCTCATCAACAAATTCAGAATCAAGAATACTTTTTATGACATAATCTTTGTTGCCTTCCGTTTCCATGACGGTCTTGAAGAGCGCATTTTTGTACTCCTCTTGCCTTTTTGCGGCTACGACTTGGTCGAATGCGATCTTTAATCCGGCTGTGTCCTCCAGGATCAATCCCCCAATCTGGTTTATTGATGCATAGTAAGCTGCCACCCAGCCGCCGTATGAGTGCCCCACAAGATATATATCATGAATATTTTCGGACTTGACAAAGTCATCGAGCGCCAATGACTGATTCTTAATAGTGTATTTTATGTGTGGTGCATCGGATTCTCCGTGTCCGAGCAGGTCCACCAAATAGATGTTCAAATCACTAGGCAATAATTCAGCCAGCTTGCCCCAAGACCGCGTCGAACTGCCCAGCCCATGGAGGAATACTATATTTTTGCCTGCTCCGGTATGGTGCCTGTAATGCAGTTCGCCAAATAAGGTTCTAGATTTTCCATCCACAAAATCTGTTTTGTAATCCATTGCAGCACTACACCTTAGGTTTTGCATAGAAGAAATGAATTCCCCTTCCCAACGCCGCCTCGGCCGCCTCTTGGATTCCCTCGCTGTAAGTCGGATGGGGGTGTATCGTATCTGCCATGTCCTCTATGTTTGCGCCCATTTCTATTGCAAGCGCAGCCTCCGCTATCATAGAATTTGCATCCGGAGAGACTATCTCAACGCCCCGCACGAGGCCATCCTCTTCATAGGCTATTTTTACAAAGCCATTCGTGGAATCGAGCGCTACGGCCCTTCCAAGTGCGCTTAATGGGAATTTTGTGACCCTTATCTCATCGCTTTCCTCCACCGTTCCTGCTATTGCTATTTCAGGATCAGAAAAGATGACGGCCGGCACAACGGTGTTGTCATACGAAGAGTTCTGCCCTGCGGCGACCTCGCCGGCCACCACCCCCTGCCTTATCGCCTTGTGCGCGAGCATCGGTTCTCCCACGACATCTCCTACGGCGAGTATGTTGGCGTCGTTTGTCTGCAGCCTGTTGTCTACGGTTACAAAGCCGCGTTCGTCAAGCGATACCTTCGTGTTCTCCAGCCCCAAACCCAAGGTATACGGCGATAGACCTGTTGCAACAACTATCAGCTCCGCACTTACCTGCTGTCCGTCGCTGAGTTTGATCGAATTTCCATCCCGGGATACGGGTGTCACACCGGCAATTATGTTCACTCCGAGATCCTGCATGCGCTTTGTGACAAGGTTCACCGCATCCCTGTCAAATTTTGACAAAACCCCTGACCGTGCCAAAATCGTGACCTTGGTGCCAAGTTTCGCGTAAAGTGTCGCCACCTCGACCGATACATACCCCGCGCCGACGATAACCATGCTCTGCGGGATATTATCAAGCATCAGGGCCTGTTTATAGTCGAGCACATTTCCGCCAAATTCAAATCCTTTCAGGGCGGCCGGCTCGGAGCCAGTCGCGATTATCGCCTTTCTGAACTCGAGGGTTATTCCGTCAGTGAGCTGCAGTCTGTTCGAGTCAAGAAATGTCGCCTCTCCCTTGAAAACATCTATCTGGTTTGACTTGCAAAGGAACGATACTCCCTCCTCCAGTTTTTTTGATACCGCCATCCTCCATTCAAGCATCTTCTTTGCATCGAGCGAGACCGAGCCGCTGATCCCGAACTTCTGGGAGTGCTGCGCAGAATAAAATATGTCTGATATGTGTATAAGCGTCTTTGACGGTATGCATGCGTAATTCAGGCAGTGCCCTCCAAGCTTGTTTTTCTCCACGAGCGCCACGCTCTTTCCAAGCTGTGCAGCACGTATTGCAGCAACATACCCGCCAACGCCGCCCCCGATCACTGCGACATCGACCTGCTGCGGAATTGAACCCATTACCATTTGCGCACCGGTTGAATATCTCTCCAAATAATTTTAAACCGTTGCATTTGGAGGAGTCTCATTTTTGGAGAAGTAAAGGAAGGCGTTCCATGATGGCTTTGGCTTTACGCTATGGTTCAACAGGCCGAAATTGTCAAGCTGGCTGTAGCTATCGGCAAGGTGGAACCAGTATATTCTTTTCACAAATGGATAAGAGGTGAAAAAGTAGAAGTCCTGGGTCAGGAACGAGGCCTGCTTCTGCTCCGAATAATTAACACCGACGGTCCAATTGTTGGACGGTATCCCCGTTTCGGTTATCCATATTGGCTTTTTCGTCATGTTTTCATAAAGGTTCAATGTGAAGTTGTCCACCTGCCGCATTGTAACATTATAAAAAGTGATTTGGCTGAGATTGTAGTACGGCTGTGTGTAGGAGTGCAAAGATACCGCATCGCAGTACTTTGACGCCCCGTAGCCCCAGACCTGCCGGTAGAAGGAATATTCGAGTTGCACCTGGTTCAGGGGATAGAGCTGGGCCCCTCCGAAGCAGACCACCGTATCGTTCGGATATCTTGATTTTATTATCATCGATGCGCTCCTTATCATATTGAAATAATTTAGGGCGCTCCCGTTTTCATATCCGTTCTCAAATAACGATACGAGCGGCTCGTTCCATATCTCCCACGTATGCACTTCGGGGTAGGAACTTAGGGCATTTTCTATGCTTGCATTCCAGTCATTGATGGTCCAATTGCACATGGAAACGCACGTTCCATTGTCTATCCGCACGCCAAGCGTCGCGTAATCCAATATTCCCAAATACTGCGCTCCCCTATTGCTCGTATTGGAAACAAAGCTAATTTCACCAGGTTCTAGAGAGATATCGGTCCTGAAGCACGATATTCCATTTTCTATTGCAATCAACATCGAGCTCATGTTGCCTGCGTTCACGCAGAACGACTGTAAAAACCTCCCCTCTGGGCGTCCGGCTCCCCGTCCGGCCGTACTATTCATGGACCACAAGACGACCGAAATCAATATACCTACTATGATTACTATTGCAATTGTCGCGGCGACCGCGTACTTGAGGTTCATTTAATCAGAGCATGTCCAGGAATTCCGGGTCTTCCAGATACTTGATCAGCGCGTTTCCAAGTTTGACCGCCTCTGCGCCGTCAACCACCCTATGGTCAAATGTTATGGTGAACGGGAGGACCTTCCCTATTATCTGTTTGCCGTCCTCTACGAAAGCCCAGTCCCTGATTGAGAGCATCCCTATTATTGCGACATCCGGAGGGTTTATCATCGGAACTGCAAGGAAACCGCCGCCAAGGCTGCCTATGTTGGTTATTGTTATCGATGTATCTTTCATGTTCTCTATCGCTATTGTTTTGTCCTTGATTTTCTGCCCGAGGACCTGTATCTCCCTTGCTATCTCCGATATGCTCTTCCTGTCCGCATTCTTTATCACAATGACCTTGAGTCCGTCCTCTGACTCGGCTGCAAGCCCAACATTGTAGTATTTTTTGACTATAATCTCCTGGGCATCACGGTCATAGCTAGCGTTGAAATTCGGATTCTCCCTCAATCCCTGAACAAGAGCCTTGATTATGAACGGCAGGAATGTTAGGTGTATGTCCATATCCTTCATTCTCTGCTTCTCCTTTGTGACGAGATTCCAGAGCTCCGTTGCATTGATCAGATCCATGTGGGTCGCCCTAGGGATCTTCCACGATTCCTCCATGTTCCTTGCTATCGTCCTCCTGGTCATGGATAGCTTAACCCTCTGAATATCATTATCGTGCCGAACAGCTGCCGTAGTTGTAGACCCCTGTGCAGTGACATCCTGCCTTACACTGTCCCCTGCCACTGATCTCACATCGCTTTCAAGCACCCTGCCGCCCGGCCCGGTTCCTGTCACCGTTTTCAGGTCAATATTTAAGTCGTTGGCCAGTTTTCTTACTGATGGTGCAGCGATTATTTCCCTTGATGCTGTTGTCTTTTGCTGTTTCTGCGCCGGTGTTGTGGACATCGCTTTCTGTTGCGGGCCTGCCGCTGCCGCTTGTTTTTGCTGTGAGGCCCCCATCGATTTCAATTCATCCGCAGTTCCCACAACCGCTATCGTATCGCCGATATGGACTATGGTTCCCTGTTTAGCTACAATCCCAACTATTCCACTTATCGGGGCTGGAGCATTGACGACAGCCTTGTCCGTCTCCACTTGAACTATGGACTGGTCCTCCTTGACCGCGTCCCCATCGTTGACCAGCCATTTCAGTACATGGCCCTCTGTGATTCCTTCCCCCACATCAACGAATTTAAGCTCCTTCATCGCTACACCGACATTATCCTATCTATTGCCTGCGAGACCTTCATTTCATTTGGTATATAGAATTGCTCATAGCCAGGGAAAGGATATGGAAGGCTTGCCGATGCAACCCTTGTGACCGGGGCCTGGAGCTCAAATATTGCCTTATCCGCAATTCTGGCCGCGATCTCTGCACCGGCACCAAAGGAAAGTTGTGCCTCATGGACAATCATCGCCCTACCGGTTTTTTTTACGCTTTTTATTATTGTGTTTTCGTCAAGCGGGTTTATCGTCCTGAGGTCAATTATCTCTGCATTTGTGCCCTTATTCTCCACTGCATTCTTTACCACGGGAACCATCGTGCCCCACGTGACTATCGTGAGGTCATCTCCCTGCTTGACAACATCTGCCTTCCCTATCGGAATTTCATACATGTTATCGGGCACCTCCTGCTTGAACAGCCTGTACAGCTTTGTTGGCTCGAGGAACAGCACCGGGTCGTTCATGTGCGCTGCCTTTATCAACAGCCCTTTTGCATCGTATGGGTTCGATGGCTCCACTACAATGAGCCCTCCAACGTGTGAATAGTATTCTTCTGGGCTGTCAGAATGGTGCTCCAGTGTCCTTACGCCGCCGCTGACCGGCGTTCTTACTATCATCGGAACGCTTTTCGTGGAACGCGACCTGCTCCTATAGCGCGCAGCGTGGTTGATCAATTGATCGAAGGCGAGGTACATAAATCCCGCGAATTGTATCTCCGGAATCGGAAGCATGCCTGCGAGCGCCATCCCTACCGATACTCCTATTATTCCCGCTTCTGAAAGGGGAGTGTCCATTACCCTAAGCTCTCCGTATTTTTCATAAAGTCCGTCGGTCACCCGGAAGACCCCTCCATCCTTGCCGATATCCTCGCCAAGAACCACGGCATTTTTGTTTTCCGCGAGAATCAGGTCAAGGGCATTGTTGAGTGCGCCGACCATATTTGTCATCATTTTCCATCCACCTCTTTGGCCTGCAGTCCACTCTGCCAATATCCCGCCGCCTCCGCGGCGTCCATCTCCTCCTTCAACACATCCGGCATAAAACTGTAAAGGTTCTCGAACATGCTCTTTGGATCAGGCTTGAAAGCCTCAGCCTTTTCCAACGCATCGTCTATCTGCTTGAGCTGCGCATCAGCCATTTCGCTCTCCTGTTTATCGCTCCAAAGATTCTTTTTCATAAGATAGGCCTTTATCCTCAGTATAGGATCCTTATCCTTCCAGGCGGCAACCTCCTCGTCGCTCCTGTATTTTGTAGGATCATCAGCCGTGGTGTGCATGCTCATCCTGTAAGTGAGACATTCTATTACAAACGGTCCGTTTGCGGAATTCGCGATCGCATCTTTTGTGGCTTTGTAGACCGCAATGACATCGTTGCCATCTACCTGTATCGCCGGAATCCCTGCGGCAATCGCCTTCTGTGCGAGCGTCGCCGTCATGGTTTGCTTGCTCCTTGGCATGGATATGGCCCAGCCATTGTTCTCTATTATGAATACAACCGGCGCTTTCATCACTCCCGCAAAGTTCATCGCCTCATAAAAATTGCCTTCCGAAGTGCCCCCATCACCCACATAGGTTACTACCGCGCCTCCGGCGTTTTTGTATTTTAACGCGTAGGCTATCCCTACCGCATGCGGAAGCTGCGTTGCGACAGGGACTATGTATGATACTGCATTAACTCCCTTTCCAACAGTGCTGCCCTCCTCGTACCCCCTCCAGTAAATGAAAAATGCCTCGAGCGACAGTCCTCTGGCGAGGAAGACCCCGTGCTGCCTGAAATTTGGGACAAAGAAATCGTTGTCTCCCATTGCAAGCGCGCTACCTATCTGGGTCGCCTCTTGTCCGAGTATCGGGGCGTAGGTCACCGCCCTCCCCTGCCTCTGCAGGCTTAGCGCCTTTGCGTCCAGCGCGCGTGCAAACGACATCCACCTGTACATGTCAAGTATTTTATTGTCGTCTACATCCTTTGGAAAGAGCGACATATCAAGCGATCCGAACTCGTCCATTATCTGCATGTAGCTTATGGTTCCGTTGTAGACCTGCTTCAGCACCAGCTCACCAATATTGATTATATGCAAAATAATATATGGCTTAGGTAGGGAGCCCTCCATCCTCGCAATCCATTTCCTTTCCGCACGTCAAACATTTCATTCTGCACGATTTAATCGGGATGAAGGTATCGTTCCTGCAGTATAGGCACCGCATCGGCTCACAAAAAGCCTTGTCATGCGCATGATTTATGTTTTTCTGTATTAAGCCACGATTTGCTGCCAGAGATCATCATCGAAATCGAGCAATGCAGCGAGGGGAAGAAGCAACGCTCAGGTCCTAGAACGCGCCCTGCCAGATAATCTTACTACATACGGCGAGATTTTTTCATCATCGATGAACTTCTGCATCCTTAGCACAGCCAGATCCATATTTATCTGCCTGTACTCCTCGTTTCCATTTGCCACGAGGACAACATCCTTTATACCGAGGTTCCTTACCGCAATCTCTATACTTGGCAACAGCTCGTCAATCCAAAGCGCCTGAAGAATGTATACGTGCCTTTCCTTCGGGTCCTTTCCTGCCTCCTTTATCAGGTCAGCAAATTTCATTTCTGACGGTTTGGAGATCAAAAGGGTTTTCTCTGCGTGTGGCATGTTTACATCAACCCCTACCAGCGCGGCAGTCACCGGCGTTCCGGTGCGCTCCTCCAATCGTTTTCGCTGCAATTCAGCATTAATAATCTCGAGCTCCGCTGCCGTTTTGTATGGGGCAGTTCTAAATTGATCAACAAGGGTCCGCATGACTCTATCACTTACCATTAGTTTCCCTGCCAATGCTCCATCCACTACGCCCATTGCCCCGCAATTCTTATGCGTTACTGATTCGGGTTTTGATCCAGAGCCATCACCTTCCTTTTTTGAGTCTAACAAGTTGTTGAGGCGATAATCCATGCAGGAAATACGGGGTATGTCCCCGTTCTCTCGCACTGCAGCTATGGAGTTCGCAAACACCTCCACATCCCCGCCAGCGTTTCTAAGATCTATAACCTTACCGGTCACTTTATCACACAGGGAATCTAACCTTTTTAGATATATAAAACAATCCCTGCATACATATTTTAATCTATTTTTCCCATCCCTATCGATGGAAACGGAGGAGCGCAAGCAAAGGAACGTGCTTGTTTTGATAGCGTTGCTTATGGGCTCCTTCCTGCTTGTTGCAGGTGCCATATACATGTTGAAGGAACTCGCGTATCTTTATGGCATAGACATAGGTGCAACCTATGTAATCCAGCAACTGGGCAGCAACATTGCATCATCGTCCAGCATAGCGCAGTTGATCGGTGAGATTACACTGTTGCGCTCAGGACTGTATGAATCATATGCATTGTCACTGATATCCCTGGCGGCTGCGTCATCCGCACTTATACTATTCGTGAGGAGGTACGACAAGGGGCAGAATTCGCAAAACACATATTCTATGCTCCATTCCGCATTTACCGTTGTCTATGTATTGCTGATATATGTGATAATGGCCAACCTCTATCTATACCTAAACGCGCTTTACATGTACATAATATATTTTGGAATTATAATGTCCCTGGCCGCAGATGCGTATATGCAATATGGTCTAAGGCAGGCGGCATTCTTCGGCCATCGACAGCGCGGAAAAACTTCGGTGACAATGGACCCGTCAAAACCATTCTCAAACCTCATCGCCTTACAGGATATATTCATGAATATGTCAGGGGAATTGAGGGTGGTGGATAAGCACTTCAGTTCGCCCGCGCTGGAAAACCTGCACAGAATAGCTGAAAAGAGCATCACCAATTTCACAAAACTGGTGATATTGACGTCGAAAGAGATGCTGGATTCGGGATTCGGGGCGGCGGTGACCGATTTCAGGAAAGAATTGGGCGAGAATGGCACGGGGCTTGAGGTTAGGTTGATGGATGACAAGGATGCCGTCGATCAGCACGAACGCTTCATGATGGATGAAAAAGTGGCATATAAGATTCCGCCGTTTAACATAATCAACAAGAGGAGCGAGCACATAACAAAGATAAATTTCGCGGAGAGCGACAGACGCTTCAAGTACCTCTACGGCAGGGCGATAAGCCTGGAAAACTACTTTGTAAAGAAAGCAAGGGACTCGCCGCCAGTTCAAGGTGCATAATTATGAGAGAATTCCTGCTCCATTCTAGGACCGGATATACTGGGGCCAACTTCAAGAGCCTGATGATGGGAGGCAGGTTGGACATAGTTTATCAATGTGTACTCATGGCCTTGTTCAAGTCGGCCGCGCACAGGCAGGATGTTGTTTTTCATGCGATACTGAACGGACCGCCGAATCCGCCAATGCACCTGGAAATTAGCGGCGCAGAGCTCAGGGATGTAAGGATAGATGAGAGAAGCTGGGAGAAGGTGCTGAAGAACGTCCTGAGTGGAAAGAGCCACCCAGGAATCGCTGTCGATAAAACTCCTTTCCAAAAACTAATCAAGGAAAAGAGCGCAGCAGGCTACAAGATACTGGTTCTTAGCAATGAGGGGAATGAAATAAACGGCGAAAAGCTGGATGGAGACATGCTTTTTGTGCTCGGCGACCACGTAGGACTGCCAAAGAATGACGAAAGCTTTGCGCTCAGGTATGGCACCAAGGTTTCCTTGGGAAGGGAGAAATATCTTGCAGCAAGCTGCATCGACATTGTAAACTACCATCTGGATCAGATATGACCGAAATTATTAAGATAAATGCCACAGCACCAGAAAAAAGCAAAATTGCTGCCGCAGCCAAGTACATAAAAAATGGAGGAATAGTTATTTTCCCAACCGAGACCGTATATGGCATAGGTGCAAATGCATTTGATGGAAACACGTGCGCCAAAATATTCAAAGTCAAGGACCGGCCGGTAGACAATCCGCTCATTGTTCATGTTTCCTCCTTTGAGATGGCGAACGATGTTGGCGTTATTCCAAAAGAATACACAGATGTCATAAAGAAAATCTGGCCATCTCCAATAACCTTCATAGTCAAAACAAGAAAGAAGTTTCCAAAGGAAGTGACCGCCGGATTGGAGACTGTTGCAATAAGGATGCCCGCGCATCCAGTTGCACTGGCGCTTATTATAAAGTCCGGTGTCCCGATAGCGGCGCCGAGCGCCAATCCCTCCAAGAAGCCAACCGCAACCAATGCAAACCAGGCGATAAAATACTTTGATGGAAAAGTGGATTGCATAATAGACTCGGAAAGGTCGTTTTTTGGAGTAGAGTCAACAATAATAGATTTAGAACGGTTTGTCGTACTTAGGCCAGGGCCGTTTACTCCGGAAGAGATAGAACGAGCATTTGGCAAGAAGATAAAAGTCGATAAAATTGCCAAGGGGGAAATCAACGCAGAGCAAGCAATAAGCCCTGGCACAAAATATCGGCACTACTCTCCCGAAACCCCTTTCTATCTTTTTGAAGGACAGATTGACTCACTAATAGAAGAACTGGACAATATTGAGCAAGTTCCTGAGTTTGCATTCATCGGCTCTAGCGAATCCTGCACCAAAATGTCGAAGGCGTTCGGTTGCAGTACAATTGATCTGGGAGGCAGGTCAAACATGTATGAGATAGCGAAAAACCTTTATGACGGAATAATCCTGCTGGATTCCCTGAAAGTAAAGTTTGGCGTAATCGAGGAATTTGATGAGGAAGGAATAGGCCTTGCTATAATGAACAGGATAAGGAAAGCAACATCTCACAAGACGTTCCCGAATGAAATAAGAAACCTTAAAAAGGTTTGATGAGCAGTATTTCCATGGCAAAGAAAAATGAATGCAAATACGGAGCTACGTGCAACTACGGAATGAAGAAAGGCAAATGAATGTGCGCAAGTGATTGCTCGTGCGGCTGCGATTGCGGAGATAAGAAATAATCCTCTAACAGCTTACGAAGCATTTACGATGTTATTAAGCTATTCCTAGCGCTATTTTACTACGACATAAGAATCTCGAATGCCCGTGCGCCGGAGCGTGCAACTGTATCTATAAATGCCAGCCGAGGCTCTTTGCAAATGCCTTGGAAACTGCGATTGTGGATGTACTTGCGGTGAAAAGGGCGGAGAATGAAACCAAAATTACATTCATAAATTTTTAGCATATGCGATTGTAGCAGAAAATAACACAATAAACATAAATACTACACCGAACAAGAGTCTCTTTAATCTTTGGCATTCTTATGGCAACACTTGATCGTAGGGTTATATGTGCTTGGCCTAACCCTCCGCCAAAATTACACGGCGGTTTGCTAAACGGGGCCATAACTGATTCTTCTAATCCAACTCACGTGAGCATGCTCGATAATGGCATACAGATGGTGGTTAGGAAAGTGCCTGGCGTAAACACAACACTTTCTGTATTCAGCGTCAATTACGGCGATATACATAGTCGACAACAGTTTGACAGACCAACAGCGCATTTTCTTGAACACATGCTTTTCAGGGAAACCAAAAAACGAAGCTCGCGTAGATTGTGGAGCAGAATAATGACTCTTGCAACCGATTTTAATGGAATTACTTTCGACGACGCTACAATATTTTATCTGAGAACTGTGAAGGAAGATGCGCCGAAGGCCGTGGAAGTGCTTTCAGACATGATGCTAAATTCCAGATTGAGGGGTACAACAATTGAAAAGGAAAAAGGGCCCATAATGCAGGAATATGCAACATATCGTGATGATCCATATTACCCCGCGTACGAGAGAGTCGAGTCTATACTATTCAGAGGGCACCCAGCCGGCAGACCATCGGTGTTTACAGATAAAGAAATTGCAAGCATGAGACGCCGTGACGTTGTCCAAGCATGGAGGGAAGAATATACTCCAGACAATGCCGTAGTCACGCTTTATGGTGCAGTTACAAAGGCAGCAGAAAATGCAGTAAGGAAGTATCTTTCGGGAATGGCAGGTAGGCTTAAAACACCGAAGATAATATCAGCTAATCTTGATCAAAAAAGAACATTAGAGACATTGCACAGTCCTGGCTTAAATCAGGCGCAAGTAGTGATGGGGATAAAATTCCCACCGATCAATCCAAAATCCGATCTTAATCATCTGTTGGCAATGGATCTTCTCACGGAGATAGCCACAGATAAGCTTTGGGCAAGGGCCAGGACCGACAAAGGATGGGTATACGGAATCCGAGCTGGGATAGACCCACATGCATCATATGCATACACGGCAGTTTGGTCTGGAACCTCCCCAAGACGACTCAATCGTCTTACAGATTTGATATACAATACGCTCGACGAAATGGCAGCCGGAGAGATAACCGAAAGGGAGGTCGCAAGGAACAAGAGGCTTATCTTAAGAAATGCAACCGCAAATACTGAGCTGGTAGAAGATGGCGGACATGATCTTGCAATAGAAGCTACTGTATTGAAAAGACCAGACCTCGCTGAAAACAGGCCTGCTCTCGTGACTTCTATAACTCTAGACCAAATAAGAGAGGTTGCCCAGAAACATCTTGATACTAGCAGATCAGTGACAGTGCATCTCAGACCATAAAACATTTATTACTAATTTTTACGAAAAGACTAAGTTTAAATACCATAAAATACTCCATAGTCTTACTGATTAAGGTATCAATATGATGTCAGACAAAGCGCCAGTAGCAAAAGACGTATCCAGCGAAGTCAAAAGCACCGCTTCTGGAATAGCATTGCGCAAAGGAGTTGTCAGGCCATACGATCCAACTGTCAAAGTGAGGGAAGAGGCTGGTTATATCGAGGACGTAACCGGTCAGAAGCCAGAAATTGTGCTGCTTAGGATTGCAAAGGGCAAAGGTGTGCAGAGGCAGTCTAAAAAAGGTGAGCAAGTAGACGAAAATAGAGGTTTTGTTCTGGATGTGACAAGGTGGAGTCCGGAATCAGTACAACTTAAGATTTCAGGAGGCAACGGCGTTGTTGAAGAAGTTGCCGGAATGGATCCCACTATAATTAACAAAAGGGTTGCCAGACAGAGAGGCATAGTAGAGTTAGAGATGCTGGATGTCGACTTAGAGCCCGTTAAGAAACGTGGAATAATACAAGTGTATGGTGAAGCCGACCCTGTAGGTCTCGGCAAGAACCTTGGCCTTGTCTAAATGACAGGTTTAGCGATAGTGATGCTGTTCACCATACCCGGCGCACCAGGCGCCCCGGCACGTATTGCCATGAGTGCGCTGTTGTGTAAAATCCTCCCATTGGAGTACTATTCCTTAATCTCTAATTTGCTCGCTTCGGCGTTGAATTTGGCGGCGATATGGGCCCCGCTACAGAAAGGCTTCTTTGTGGAGTGGCCGCACCTACACAAAGCAAATTCCACCTTTTCTCCCCTTTTGACAAGTATGGGCCCGTCTTTTACAAATTCAAATTCCACTTTATCCATATATTCACCGTATTGTATTGTGATGGCAAATTATATAATATGTGATTCAAGCGATCATCCGGTGTAAACATAAAGTGGAGTTGGCGGGATTTGAACCTGCGACCCGCCTCGAAGCTTAATTATGGACTCTGCGGGAATCGAACCCGCGGTAGCGATGGCGGGTGCGCTAGACTCTAGCTCTTTTTGCTCTAAGTTTTGTTTCATTTAGCTCACCGTAGACTTATTTCGAAGACGCGAACATCTGTGTCTTCGCACACAGATTATACCGTGTTTAGAAATATAAAAGGATACGGTGCAAATCAAGCTGTATTCGCACACGGGGGCTGGTTGCACCAGACTGCCCTTGCTGAATTCGCACACTTGCTTGTAGGCGGGATTTTTTAATGGACTTGGCGGGATTTGAACCCGCAACCCCCTCGTTGCGAACGAGGTGCGCTACCAGTTTACGCTACAAGCCCTTCGGAAAGAATTATGATTAACGAATTAATTAAGGTTTCTTTTTTTAAAACTCATTTAAAACCGCCATTTTCTCTTTTCGAGGGAAAATTATTTTTTGTTCAAAAAGTTATAGAAAAGATATAAATATTTGAATTGTTAGTGTTCAGTATAAATGGGCGAAATGTTTGGGGGGTATAATTATCAGTGGGTGCAGCGACCAGTCTAGTTTTGTCAACACGCTAATCTCATATTCAACTTGTAGAACCAGTTTGACATGGCAACCTCTAATCCCACCATATCTGATCTAAAGAGGGGTGATAATGACTCTTCTTTGCAGGAGCTAGAGGCACGCATCAATCGGGGCTATGGGTCCAAGGCAGTACCAACTTCACGTGCACCAATGCGCACAATATTCTGGTCCTTCGGCGAATTGGGAACTGGTACGGAGTATGGCGGCGAGGCGCATCTTATCGGTGCCTGGAGCCTGTTCAAGCAAAGCATCGAAGAAGGAAGAGCGCCAGATCTTATTGTATTTCACGGGGAAGCAATTGTAAAAATACCGCCATTTATTACAAAGGGCGGCCTCGAGGAGGCGCTCGTTATCAGAAAACACATCGATGAGCTCGACCACGGGGTCATTGCCACAAAGCCGTATCTCAGCAGGATAGCCGATCTTGCAAAGGAAAACGGGACAAGGCTGGTATACGTAGTAAGCGCGAGCGACACCGCGAATGTCAAGAACTGGCACCAGCTAAATGTTAATGCTTATACATACAAGCCCAGAACTCTGCTCGAGCTCAGGGCAGCGTACAAGACAAGAGTGGAAAGCGTGTCGGAGGCTGTTGAGGCCACAGAGGCGAGCAGGAAGAAACTTTCGGAAGGACTTAAAAAGGCAGAAGACGAGCTAAGAGAAACCACAAAGGGAGGGGGTCAGGAAAGCGCAGAAGCAGCAGTAAACATCAACAGGAGCATACGCGCCTATAACCACCAATTAAAAACAGCAGAACAGAAGCTTGCGGAAAAGCGTGAAGAGCTTGCGGATTACCAAAGGATATTGGACCTCTATTCCGAGTTCGTGAAGCTGTGGATAAAACGCAACAGGGGCCCATTCGAAGAGGACATTTACAAGGCGTTCGAGGTTGTTGTAAAGAAGCTGTATGGAAAGCGCGCGGATATTTATGATGAGGAGGTGGACTCGGATCTTTTGGATTTGTTTGCACAAACCCTAGGGCCAAAAGAGGTGGTAAAGCAACTCTCCGCAGCGCGCGCGAAGCGCAAGGTTGTGGAGAAGCAGCTTGAGAAACTGGATTCTGAGAAGGACAAAGAGGAATACGATAAGCTGACCCTCGAGAAAAAGAGCCTTATAAATCTGGAGACAAAATTGTCGTTCGAGCGCACAGAGGAGGCGCGCGCCGCGGCGCAAAGGGACGAGACTATAAGGAACCAGGCGGCGAACAGGCACAACAGGAACGCTCCAGGCTTCCCCAGCACCGCACAGAAATCGAATGAGATTGCAAAAGCGATAGTTCGTGCGAGCATACTGGATGCTTTCGGAAGGAGGATGCCGATGGAGATAGTGGAAAATACTTATGCAACCATTGAGCTAAACGGCCTAAAGATAAAGGTTACCAACAAGCCCTCAAACACATCCTCTGTTTTTGTGAGAAATCCGCTCAAGGCGCTGGAGGGCATGCTCGCGGATGAACCGGTGGATTACATACTGGCTTCCCGGTCCCCGATAGCAAGATCAAAGCTGGTGCCGGTTAAGGACGCGAGCCCGGACCGGGCACAATTGATAGTGTCACCGCCCATGTTTGATCCAGAAGGATACTGGCGGGTCTGGGAGCAGAAGATCAAGACGACATTTACAGAATTATCGACCAAGGGAACCCCGACCTTCGGTTTCGACGAGATGGAGTTCGATGGCGTGAGGATGCATCACACCTTCCACACCACCCATGAGCTGAAGGCGCTCGCGGACAGGGTGAAAATCTCCGAGATAGAGGTGCTGGCGAGGCTCCTCGAGACTCCTCTTATTGGGAATAACCTGCAGCCATTGGATGACAGGGATCACCTGCAGCTCCGAAACAAGCTTCCTTCTGAGATAAGGGCAAGCCAGGACACCCGCAGGTTCTTCAACGCACTGCTCGAGGAGCTCGGAATAGACCCAAATGACATAAAGACGAGAAACGAGCTCGCCAGGAGGGTGAGAGAGATGGCCAGCGGAGGAGAGGTAGCTGCCGCAGAAAAATGGGAGCTGGATAAAGGCGAAATGGTGTATGCCATAGCCGGCTATCTCGGGAAAAGGGATCTGCAATCGCTCGCAGGAATAGGGAAAAGTTTGGAAAAGATGGGCGCCGTGCCAGACCCGCCAGAACTTGCAGCGGCGCTCAAATGGATCAGGGAGTACATCGCCCCCTCTGAAATTGACAGGGTTAGCACATTCAACAAGCTCAACATAAAGGCTGCAGCCGATCTGCACATAGGCAGCGAGGGTGCAGGCGAACCCACGGCCAAAGTAATGAACGCATGGGTCAGATTTGCACTGGACGATTTGAAGAAGACCCGCGAGCCGTACCTGATGTTTCTTAACGGCGACATAGTGGAAGGCAATCTTAGAAATCACAAATACGAGGCATACGACCAGTTCCTTCCAAGAAACGAAAGCGAGTTTGTAACATGGGAGCGCGCGCTATGGAAGGAAAAGCAGGGATTGGTGCCTAGGGGCCTGGCGGCTGACATGGGCAATCCCGATTACAGGACCGTTGCTGCAAGATTGGCAAGGCATCCTGCAATGGATCCTGAAGGCGCGGAGTTCTTGCACATATTGGATGAATACAAGGCAAGGCTTTTCGATAAAACCCCAATCCACAGCTGGGATGAGCAGATGAACAGGGCGGCGCAGATACTCGGACCGCTGTTCCAGCACGAGCTATGTCAGGGAGGGGCTGCTGTGCCTGGCAACCATCCACGCACCCCAGAAAGGATTCTTGCAGAAAGCGCAGGCGTGATGGACAGGATACACCTGCCGGAAGACAGGAGGCAGAACTTCAAGGTATTCAATGAAGGCAGCGACCAGGGCGGTTCCGGATCCATCAAGATTACCGGAGGGCCTACCGTTGGCATAGCCCACCAGGCAAGGCCGGAGATGGAGCTGGAAAAGCGCAGATCAACTGACATCATTACCGTGGCAGGCCACATACACGAGCCCACAATGACCGTTGTAGGCGATCGGGCAGTAGTGACTGGCGCCGCGCTCCAGGGAATCACCCATTATCCAAGGCACATCGGCATACCGACAAGCCAGGAGCTCAGGGGAGTCTCCGAATTCTCGGTTGTCTGGGACGAAAAGGGACGCGCCGTAAGGTTCACAGAGACCACCACCACTCAAGGTGATCTCAGGAGGCTCACGGATCCAAAAGGCGTGCCGTACCTGAGGGACGCGCATCCGCTGATCCAGAAGTTCGAGGCAGAAAGAAACAACGTGGTCCTCGATCCATCTGGTGTCAGGGCCCTGCAAAGGGTGGAACTCGGCAAGACTGCTGTAAAGTCGGTAGGTTAGGCGTTATTCTGGAGCAGCCAAACCTGATACAAGTATTTAAGCGTTCTTATGCTATTTTTTATGTTGATTTGAATGGCTAGAGACTTGGGTCAGCAGGCAAGGAAGAAAATAGATAACATACTGGCCACGGTCCTGAAGGATGTTAAACCAACCGAGGCGGAGATGGAGAGCGCGACCGCATACTCCAACGAGCTTATGGGCAGACTGAAGAAGGTGGTTCCCAAGGACGTGGAGATAATATCGGTCGGATCCGTGGCCAGGGGCACCCAGCTCAGGGGCTCCTCAGACATCGATATTTTTTTGCTGTTCCCGAGGGGAGTTGCAGAAGCAAGCATGGAGAGGAAGGGCCTCGAATTCGCGAAGAGGATAGTGAAAAGGCCTGAAAAGTACACCATAAAGTATGCAGAGCACCCGTACCTGATGATAACCAGCAACAGGTCCGGGCTGAAAGCCGATATAGTGCCCGCATTCAAGATAACGGATTCCTCGCAAAGAGTGACCGCCGTGGACAGGACGCAGCTTCACAATGTTTTTGTGAACCAGAACCTTACAAGGAAGCAGAAGGATGATGTGATACTGCTCAAGGCTTTCCTTAAATCTCACAATATCTATGGAGCTGGAGCAAGGGTCGAAGGCTTCTCAGGCTACCTGTGCGAATTGCTGATACACCATTATGGTTCCTTCGTTGACACCATTTCCGGCTTTGCACGAGCGCAGCCCCCGATGATAATATCGCCTTCAGAAAAGAAGGAATACAATGCCAAATCCTGCGAGGGCGCCCTGTTGCTGAAGAGATTTGAGAGGAAGCTGATAGTCCTAGATCCTACTGATGGAAACAGGAATGTCGCGGCAGTTGTTACCGAAGAGTCTCTGGCCAGGTTCACCCTGATTTCAAACATGTTCTTGAGCAATCCCAGCATAGATATTTTCTATGGCGCTGGCTATTCCGACATTTACTCCAAACGCAAACTTGAGAGGATAAAGAAAGAGATGGATTTGAATATGCATGTATTGTATTTTAAGGTCCCGGACATAGCCGAGGACATAATATGGCAACAGATAAGGAAGCTAAAGAATGCACTAGAATCCTCCCTGCACAAATATGGGTATACGCCCGCTCTTGCTCTCGAAAATGTTGGCAGGAAGGAAGCGGTGATAGCATTGTTTATATCCAGTTCACATCAGGGTTACTCGCTTGTTGAGGGTCCAAGTGTCTTCATGCATAAGTCCGCCGAGAGGTTCATCCAAGCGCATTCTATTGAGCTGGGCACAATATTAAGGGGTGACAGGATAAATTTCATGGAGCAGCCCAAATATAAAAACCCGAAACAGGCATTAGAAGCGGCCTTGGGGCAGAGGGAGATACTTCCATCCCACATACAAAGAAAATACATCAAAATATACGTAAATGATGTCCCGGAATCAGTAGCCAAGCTCGTCTATTCGGAGTTCACGAGGAAGACTACCATATAGGCGCTAGAACTTATACCTATTTCCATGTTTTATCATGGCAAACAGCTCCCCCATCTTGTTTATCTTCTTTCTGCCGGGTTTTTTTACTATTTTGCCATGGGCGATTGCGTTCACATATCCTATAATTTTTTTCTGCGAAGCCGCAGTTTCTATTTCATATGTCTCTTTCGATTTTTTTGCAATCTTCAGTCCGCAGTAATCAAGCGATTCTGAAATTATATTATCGGAAAGTTTTTTGTGCGGATAGTGTCTCTTTTCAAGCCTCTTCGAAAGCTTTTTGAGATTGCAACGCAGAACTATCGCTATATCATACTTCATCCTCAGTTCTGGAGCCAAATGCCCGACGAGTATCACATCTTTCCTCCTTTTTCCGAGCTCACCCGAAAGGATTCTATTCAGTTTCCCGAGATTCACTATCTTGGTCCCGAATTCGTCTTTCCCAGAGTATAGTTCGTGCTTGTCAACCAGGTCGTTGATCTCAATAAGATCGGAATCCCTCAGTTCTGACGCGAGTTTCTTTGAGAAAGTGCTCTTCCCAACCCCTGGCGTACCTGTTATGGCTATTAGCAGGTGATGCATACCAGATTTATAGCTATTAGGATTAATATTTACTACGTCTGGGATTACATGGAGCTAAAAATCAGGGTAGAGAAGGATATTACAAAATTCTACGAGAACGTGGGTAATATCTCCACAATAAGGGGAGAGAAAGAAATGAAGGTCGTGGAGCTCTCCAAAATGTACGCAAGCGATGCAAAAAGCTATCTGGTCAAGGGAGATCTTGACAGCGCTTTCTCATGCATATCATACGCACATGGCCTGCTCGACGCCATACTAAAATTAAATGAAAAGTAGATCATATGTACGAGGAAGGCAAGGCAAGAATAAAGTTTGAAAAGGGAGCATTCCTGAACCCTGAAGCGAGGATCTCCAGGGACATAAGCGTGGCTCTTGTCAAAAAATTTGCAAAGCGGAGCACAAGCATACTGGACCCCACCGCAGCGACTGGTATACGCGGGATCCGTTACTATAAGGAGACAAAGGCAAAAAAGATAACCCTCTTGGAAATAAACCGGAGTGTGGCAAGAGTGGCGGCACATAACCTCAAATTCAACAAAGTCAGGGGCAATCTTCTGAACCAGAGCATCCAGGAATTTGCCAACAGCGCAAAGGAAACGTTCGATGTTATAGATCTCGATCCTTTCGGCAGCATAGCGCCTAATCTTTATGACATAATGAAGCTTGTGCACAACGGCACCTGCCTTTTCCTCACTGCTACAGACACGGCAGTCCTCTGCGGCGCGCAGGAAAAGGCGTGCCTCAGGATCTATGATGCAAAGCCTATGCACAACGAGCTCTGCCATGAGACCGGCCTCAGGATTCTCCTTGGGTATGTGGCGAGGACGGCCGTGCAATTCAATTATGGCGTAGAACCCATCATTTCGCTGTCGTATGCGCACTATATGCGCCTATTTCTGCGTCTAAGGGCTGGGGCGAATGCCTCACAAAACTCGATAAAACAACTTGGTTACGCCCACTATTGCGGCAAATGCGGATTCAGGAGCACCGAAAAAAGGATATTTCCAAGGATGCAGAAATGTCCAAACTGTGCCACGCTTTTGGATACCTCTGGGAAGATGTGGGTCGGGGTGATACAAAACAAAGAAACTATCTTTAGCATAGCCAGGACGTTCGAGGGTGACCAAGCCGGGTCGAAAATGCTGGCTACCATAGGTGGCGAATACCAGATACCGCTCTATTATTCTCTCCCAAAACTTACTAGAAAGCTGGGCATACCGGCGGTCAGCCCAAACGACCTCATCAACGGGTTGAGGAAGAAAAATTACACTGCCACCAGAACGCATTTTGACAGCTCGTCGATAAAGACAAATGCCGATATTCAAACCATAAATAAAGTCCTGATTAAATTGTAAATTTGTTCGCTCGCTTCCGCTATTCAAATTTAATCGACAATTCCAAAATTGGATGAAAGCTTTATATACCAAACACGCCGCTACTTAATGTTAGCACCTGGGTGGGTGTTTTGGTGGGATAATGGAAGCTATAAGGCAAGTGGGTGGGGTAAATGGATGGTATGAGCCGAGAGTATTGTAGGAAGTGTGGAACGGAGACATATCCGTTCTCCAAAAAGTACTCTGTTAGCGCATCGGAATACTTCTGTATCAGGTGCGCCGAGCGGGCAGACAGCGAATACATAATAAGGAACAGCTGCTCCGTCTGCAATAAGCTCCTTGGGAAAAATGAAGTCAAGGTGGTGATGCCCTCAAAAGTGTACAGCATTGGGCCCGTGCCTCTCTTGGACAGGCTTATCTGCACTCAGTGCTACAGGAGGGTTGCATCAAGGAACACGGATAGGCGGTCATTTGTCCAGAAGGTGCAAAGCGTCAGGGCCGGAATAAGGAGGAGCTTGGTGAACAAGTCGATAGAGAACCAATATGCCAGGGCAAACCCCTGATTTATTTTTTCTTGAACGACCTTGCGCTAACGCTTATCATGTGATGTTCTGATTCGTACCCCAGCGCAGTCTTAAAAGTGTCTGGATCCATGGCCACTGTGCTATCCGAGTACGGATCGTTTATGTAGAAAGTATCCTTGTCATATCCCTTTACCACAACCCAGTGCGGCGATGGTTCCAGGTAAGGATTCAGCGCGTTCGCATTGACCAGCACTATCGGTATCTTGTTGGAGTTTATCTGCTTTTTTATAGTGTTTATCGTTGTTACGCCGTACTGCTCTTTCACATTGTACTCGAGCGTCTTTTTCCTTATCTCATTGAATGAGGAGTTGAGCGTGTCAAGATTTATGCCCTCAAATACTGCCAATTTCTTTTCGTATCCCTCATCCTTAACATTGCTTATTATCATTGGCAAGGCTCCCCTTTTTACAAGAGCATAGGCCAGTCCATATCTTGAGCCGTGCCATACACTTCCAGATATTGCATCCTGCCAAATCTCAAATTCCTCAGATTTCTTCATCTTATAGTTCTTGTTTAGGTACTTGAGCACCATCATTATACTCGCTGCGCTGCTCGTGAACTCGTATGTCTGTGCGTAGTTCGGTATCTCAAAGAGCTTTGAGTCCTTAAGTCTGGGCCTCAAGCCAGTTCTTCCTCCCGATCTGCTCGCAATTTTCTTCGCCTTGGTCTTTGCCATGAACATCACATACAAATATCAACAGGATTAGCATATGCAGGGAGGGAGATTTGTTCATTGCTATTGAACTCCCGTAGGCCTAAGCCAACAGATCTTGAGTCTGTCGCGTTTGACCAAGCTCCGCCATCCCTGCACGCTATACTTTTGAACGCATTCATTAAAAACATAACCATTATTTGACCTCTGATAAACCATTCTACAACAGAACTAGCCCAAAACCCAACCACTAGTATTGGGCTTTGTATATATTTATACCTTCCTTAGCGGAGAGTTTTTAAACATATGGATTTGCCTCGTCGGTGAATTTTGGCAGAGTCAGCGCGTTATCTGGTACTTTTTAACGGTCTCGTAGAGCTCTTTGGCCTTTTTATCCCTCTCAAAGTACTCGCGTATTGGTGCAATCTGCTTTTCGAGCTCGGATGCAACATAGGCTTTTAGGTCCATTGGATGTACCTTGCCCTCTTTATAGAGTCTTTCCAGGTCCGCGAAGTTCGAAGCTTCGATAGGCCCCCCAAATTTCTGCGGTCTGTCTATCATTATCGGAATGTTCATATCATCGAGTATTATTTTGCCCAGATAATCAAACATCGGATTGCCGTCAGTCACCTTCTCCGGGCAATACGCAGAATTTATTTTCTTCCTTATCTCCGCTTCGCTGTCATGGACGAGTATGGATGAGTTCGGATCGGATTTCGACATCTTGAAGGACATGCCCTCCGCGTCGCTCATTGTCTTAATGTCTTTTGGCGCTCCCTTCAGGCCCAGGAGATATGGGTGATGTACGGCAATAGGCACCTTCCATTTATACTTATGTGCAACCTCCCTGGCGAGAACGTTCGCCTTCCTCTGGTCCATGCCCAATTGGCATATATCGATATCCATCTGGAAGATATCTGTAACCTGCATTGCCGGGTAGAATATCTGCGCCGCCTCCCCCGATCCCCCCTCTTTCCTGCCCATTATTGTTATCGCGCGCTTGGCTCTGTCTAGGGAAATGGCCTTTCCAACCCTGATGAACCTGTCCCAATAGGCGAAGTCCTGCATCAGGTCTTTACACCATACAATGTTGATTTTTTCAGTGTCAATGCCGGCCGCCTTCCATACTTCCACAAAATATCGCCCAACATCCCTTATCTTGTTTATATCTCCACCCATCTTGTTATTTATTAGTGCGAAGTAATCGGCCAAATAGAGGTTAAAGCGAATTCCTGTTTTGAACATTGTCTTCAGGGTCTTGGCCCTAAGCAGTCCAAAGTGTATCGGTGCAAGACCGGAAGGCTCAAATCCGTCGTAGGCGAGTGGATGAGCGTTTGTCTCAAAGAGCGACCTTAATTCCTCCTCAGTGAGAATCTCCTGCGCAAAGCTCCTTATCAACCCCAGCTTTGTTTCAACGTCCATGAAACTACTATGGAATAGAACCTACTTAATTCCTTTTGCTTCATAGACTTTCTATGTGGCTTTCAAGAAAGTAAAAGCCTCAGAAGGGATTTGAACCCTCGACCTTCTGCTTACCATGCAGACGCTCTGCCACTGAGCTACTGAGGCAAATGTAAGAATATTCTAGTATTGGCTATTAATAATTTACCCTCCCACGCCCAATGTGACAACGTTGCCGTATATTGCAGTTGGCATTACCCCGTTTGGCGCCATGCTCCTTAACCTTATCCAATATGCAACGAGATTCGTGCCGGATCCGACAGCTGATACGAGCTGTAGGTTATTGAATCCCGAATATGTTCTTACTGTTGTAGAATAAGTGCTGGCTGCAAGTTCGCCTCCTCCTGTCGAGACTGCGGCAACAGCAGAGATGGAATTTGTTCCTATTGAGAATACGTATGGTCCGCTATATGAGAGACCAGTGACAATTGTATGGAAACCCAAGGCATTTGCCGTTATGCCAGCTTGGCCCGCGCTGGTGGTCTTCCAATACAATCCGTTATACTGCGGGAGCCCTTCGGAATTGTACCCAAAGTTTAAACTGGCTGCAGGAACATTGGCGACGGCGCTCCAGTACAGGTCCAGCATCATGTTCAACGGCGAAAAGAGCGAATTGCTAGTTATACTGCCCCCCGGAGCTATTGTTATCCCATTATTTACTACTACATTCCCGCTTCCTGTCCAAAGGCTGCTAAGCGCCGTACCAGAAAAGTTATCATAGAAGCGGAATACCCTAACGCCGTCATCGTATTGTCCGTAGCTTGATGAGAGTTGCGGTGCCTCCCCTGTAGGCCCGGAAGCCGATAATACAGTACCAGACATGAAATCCGCATAGATTGTGATGCTGGAATTTGCCGCAATTCCACCGGGGAGGTTCAGCCACACATCTGTTGTGCCGGTATTGGACGGGTTGGATTCAATCCATGCCTCCAATACTGTTCCCCGCCCCGCAGGCAAGGTTGAAAATTCTACATTGTTCCAATTGCTTTTTATGTAAGTTCCATAAGTAGACGATGGAAATGCAAGAAGTTCCTGAAATGGTGCAGGCGTGGCTATAGGTTGGTTGTTTGTTATCGTTATTGGAACGGAGTGCAGGAGAGAAGGGTTAAGGGTCAATAATTCAAGCAATGTGTTTGCTCCTGATGTAGCATTAATGCCCTGCACTCTTATTCCGCCGCCAAACACCAGGCCGGTTGAAGCCTTGCAATGCGTAAGAGATAGATTCTGCGCAGAGCCGGTGCAGTAGTTTGAGGTTATGTTGAAAGTACCTTGGAATATATTCTGAGGTGAGGAATAAAAGGTGAAGTTTGCAATGCAGTATATGTACTGACCCTCCAAAATCCCGTTGTTTGGAATACAATAACCGCCGCCGCTGTTTTTCTGATAATCGATAACCGCATTAAAGCCCGTGATGTTTACTATGCCGGGCATATTGTCTATCGCAGCAATGACCAACGAATCCTTGTTTCCGAAACTCCATAACGCGGCATCTGTGCAGGTGAATCCGCTATAGAAACTACAGCTGAATGGCAAGGTCGTCTTCGGAATCGAGAAAAATGCGATTAGCAACCCCACAACAATGGTTATTATCAGGAAGACGTAACCATATGTCATCAAGAATTCCATTGCACTTTGTGAGGCAAGCCTGCGCATACTAATTACTAAAAATAGAAGATATAATAAC
>DAIDAE010000009.1 GCA_027310755.1 Candidatus Micrarchaeaceae archaeon
GGGTTTTAAGATTCTCGTTCCTAGGGTTTAGTATGGTTAAGCCAAAGGCGAAAAAAGAAAGGTATGCAATAGGGAACATTGGATTAATTGTAGCAATAATATTAGCCCTATTAATTACCATACCAAACTTAAGAAATGGTTTAGCGTACGCTGCCGGTGTATTTATTGGCACTTTTATTGTATTTTCGCTTATAATTTATTGTTTAGGTTGGATTTGGTGGAAAATAAAGTAATTATCCATCCAACCACTTCTCCAACTTTCCCAAGTTCATCGTATTAATTACTCTCTCCTTCTCCACCCATCCTCTCCTCGCAGTCCCAACGCCATATCTCATGAGTGAGTATTCCAGCGTCCTATGACTATCCGTATCAATAGCAAACATGACCTTGTACTTCGACACCAGCATGATATTTGTATCACTCAAGTCCAGCCTCTGATTCGAGTTTATCTCCAATGCAACGTTATTCCTCTCCGCAGCCTCAGCAACCTTCTCTAAGTCTATCTTGAAAGGCTCCCTGACTCCAACTATCCTTCCGGTTGGGTGTGCAAGCACATTCACTAGTCCTGAATCCAATGCCTTGATCACTCTCTCTGTCATCTGCTTCTCATCCATCTTGGTGTTCTGGTGCACAGAACCAACAACGCAGTCCATCTGCTCCAAGGTCTTCTTGGTCAAATCCAGACTTCCATCTTTCAATATGTCGCACTCCGCTCCCTTCAGCACCCTGAACTTCTTCCCCTCATTCTCAAGCTTCTCATTCAACTTATCCACTTTCTTCAATATCCCCTCAAAGGCCTTGTCATCTTTGCCTCTTGCAACTGGCTCAGACTTAGTATGATCTGTATTGTTTATGTACTCCCAGCCAAGCTTCATCGCGGCCTCTGCCATCTCCTCCAATGTGTTGGCTCCATCACTCTCCTTTGTATGCGTATGAAGATCTCCCTTGATGTCATCCAATTCAACAAGCCTTGGTATCTTGTGCTGCTGCGCAAGCTTTACTTCTCCTCTTGCCTCCCTCATCTCAGGAGGCATCCACTGTATTCCAAGTTTTTCGTAAATGTGCTCTTCTTCTATCCCACCTACATTCTTCCCTTTCTTGTCCAATAATCCGTATTCGTTGAGCTTATATCCCTTGTCTATGGCTATCTGCCTCACTTCTATGTTATGATCACGGCTTCCTGTGAAATACTGCACAGCGGCGCCGAAGCTCTCGGGCTTCAATACCCTTATGTCGCAATTGAGCCCCATCTTCAGCCTTACCGCGCTCCTTGTTGGCCCTTTTGCTATGACTTTCTCCACTTCAGGAAGCTTTGTGAAGAAGTCCATTACCTCCTCCTGCTTCTTTGATATCACAAGTATGTCAATATCGCCTATAGTCTCACGCATCCTCCGGGCAGAGCCAGCCACAAGCGCCTTTTCCACAAGACCCGACTTCCTCAGCTTGGCTATCAGGTCTTCGGCAGCAGGCAGGCCTACGCTGATTATGACCCTATCACTGCCCGATGCCAGGAATGCTAACCCTTGTTGCAATACCTCCTCGCTCTTCTCTCCAAAACCTTCCAATTTGGCTATCCTGTGCTGCTCTATAGCCTTCTTGAGGTCATCCACGTTCCTCACCCCAAGCTTCTTGTATAATATAACAGCCCTTTTGGCCCCCAATCCTTGTATTGAGGTAAGCGCCCCTATGTCTATTGGGTACTTCTTCTTGAGCGAATCGTACTTCTTCGTCTTTCCTGTCTTGAGATATTCCTCTATGAATGCCGCTATGCTCTTGCCAACACCGGGAAGCTCCATCAATGCAGCAAGACCCCCCTTCCTGTAGACCTCTTCTATCGGTTCCTGTAAAGTGGCTATGGTTAATGCTGCCTTCTTGTAGGCCCTGGTCTCGAACCTGGCAGTGGGAAAATCCTCTACGCTTATGAGTTCTGATATCTCATCGAGCATCTCCGCAATGCGCTTGTTTTCCACAGTAGAGTTTGGAAATAAGGTATTTTATACTTTGGAGCGGTGATAGGGCTTTGTGCTCGGCCAAAAACCCAACCGGCTTTGCCGGCTCTGTTCGTGCATGTTCTCAATGGGCTTATTATTCCCATTTCACAACGTTATAATTCTCCATTATGTCAAGGTTTCTAAATGGAAGGCAGCCCTTGAGAGGCCTGATTATTCTGGCGTGCCTTTCCTCGTAGCCCTCGTTCCTGTATATATTTTTACGCTTATCTACCGTGTTTTCCAGCGCTTCTTTTTCAGTATCGAACAGCGCGATGGTAAAATTCCCAAAGCTGCCGCTCAACGGTATAGACATCTGGAAGGTATTCAATACTGGAAGCTGCTCATCTATGCTCAATGTTATTTTCCTTTCCAAATTCGCCTTTTCCTCAAACTTCTCCGTGTAAGAGGTCCAATTCTCAAAAAATCCTATAGTGTATGGCTTGGGCGGTTTTTGCACGGCGATCGTGAATCTCTTTATGATGCCGCTTTTAACCAATGTGAACAGCTTGTATCGGATTGTGCTCTCGCCAGATTTCATGCGTTTTGCGAGTTCACTGTAGCTGAGACGCGAGTTTTCGTTCAGCAACTGCAAAAGCAATTTATCATCGCTATCGAGCTTTATTTTGGATTCCTCGATGGTTATGTTGTCAAAGGTAAGGTATCCAAAGCTGAAATATGGCAGGTCTGAGGATTTTACTAGCACATTATAGCTGGAGAGCTTCTGTGTCAGCACAAATTCCCAAAGAACGTATTTGACCGGATCGCTCGCCGCCGCGAAAACTATCAAATCGAATTGCCCCTGCGTCAAATAAGCCGATATTACCTCCTTTTGGTCTTTTAAAACAGACTCCAGCCATTTGATATCGGGCTTGTCCTTAAATTTTATCATGAGGATGTGATTTTGAAAGAGCCCCAGTTTGATCGGATCTATTTCCAGGGTGAATTTGATGTCGAGTTTCTCCTTTAGCTTGTTCATTGTCTTGCTAATTGTCACGTGCGAGCATTTTGCCTTCTTTGCTATAGTCGAAAGGCTAACCCTGGCGTTATTGCTGAGCTCCCTGAGTATTATCTTCTCCCTTACGCTGAAGTACACAAATATGCATGGAAAGCAATACTTTTAAGCTTATATTTCCGCAAAAAAAGACAAATAAATTTGAATAAATAAGAATGGCTTAATAGCCACCATAAAAAGCACCTTTGGTATAATGAAGATGATGTACAAGGGTTTCGCAGCCCTGGCAATCGTTGTAATATATTCGTCACTCGTAACTATAGCGTTGCAAGTCGGCGGTGCCAGTATCGGCGTTGTGCCTCTTTTGCTGTATTCTTCGATTTTAGGGACCGCAACGATGCTAGTGCTTTCATACCTTCAGGATAGGGGGAAGGGCTTCCTGATGCTGCTCGGGGACAAAAAGGGCCTCCTTATACTATCCATAACGGGCGTATTCGCGTTTGCCATATCAACCCTTTTATTTACCTGGGGGACCCTTGGAACCACGCCCAGCGTCAGTGCAATCGTCTATAGAACATACCCGTTAATCATTGCGCTGCTCACGCCAATTGTTCTTAGGCAGAAAGTGAGCCGAAGGCAGCTTTTATCCCTTATTGTAGGATTTGCCAGCGTCGGGGTAATCATATCCAACGGTAGCCTTACCACGATAAACTTTTCGGAATTGCCCTATATCGGGCTGGTCTTGATGGCGGCGCTCGTTGTCGCGCTTACGACCCTTGTGATAAAGAGATACAATGCAAGCACCACGGGTTTTGTCTTGCTGGCGAATCTGGCATCAACCGCATTCGCTTTGATGGTAATGTTAGTTTTTCATATCGCCGTTCCGGTCAACCTTTCGGTACCTTCAATGTTGGCGATATTGATAGTGGGAGGATTCGATCTTGGGATAGGCAGCTTGTTTTTCTATTATTCGTACAAGGTTTTTAGCACATCGTTGGTCGGACTGGCGACCCTTGCAATCCCGTTCCTGACCATGGGCCTGTCCTTTGCATTGTTGGGAATGCAGATGCAGCCCTATTACTTTATCGCCGCTGGGCTGCTTACGGTAGGCCTGTTCATACAGGGAAGGGAAATGCTGAAGGCACCCGAGTGGCTGAAGAAGGAGGATCCGGTAGGGAATTATTTACAGATATTTGACGTAACCAGCGCATTCCTCAACACAAAGGCCGATGCGATACACGACACGGTGAGAGGGAACGGCAGGGTGCTGGCCGTAAAGATGAAAAACGGAGAATACGAAACAATAAGGTCCATTATACATAACGACGCCTCCCTGCTTGAAAAGAAGTTTTTTGTATATACAAACTCGGCAAGAGAATTGGTAAGCGAGGAGGAAAACAATTTTATATCGGAAATATTGGGCGTCCAAGAGGATGAGATAGCTTTAATGTGTGCCGGCGATCCAGACCTGGGTGAGAAGTTCCTGAGCAAACTGTCCTGGTGACAGGTTGGAAAATTCACTATCGGTGGGGGCACCCTTGAGCGGCGGATTATACAGGTTGCAGTAACCTATTTTACCCTTTCGAGAGATACATATGTGGTGGGGGACGCATGGACGGCGCGGACAAGGCCCTGGAGCGTGAACATCGGCTTAATCAGCTCTATCTTGGGATAATATCCAGGTACAAGGAGTACATAGAGGAGATGGAGCACATATCGATAGCCGAACTACCATCTCTGGTAACGCCAAGGAAGGAACTGATCGTGAAGAAAGCCGAAGAAATAAAGAATACATTCGGGAACTACGGCTTTGACAGCCACTTCTATGAGGCAAGCATAAACGCCTTCGCGTTCGTGCGCGATCACATACTCGAGACCACTATGCCGGTCCAGTTCTGGCTTGCTGCAGAAGATACCCTCAAGTTCGGGATAGGTGATGTCATAGACAGGAACATACTGCTCTGCAGCCTGCTCAGCGCGCTCGGCAACCCCTCGGCGAAGGTGCTCGTATCGATAAAGGAGGATATCAGGAGGGTGCTAACTTACTATGAATTGAACAAGCACGCGTACATACTTGACTTTAACTCCGGATTCCACAGGTTCGAAAGCAAGGAGCTCCTGATCAAGTCATTGAGCCTGGACGGCGAAAGCACCGCCTATGAGTTCAACGAAAGCCTGTATAATGAAATTGCCTGACCGGCAAAATGATTTTAATCTTTGAACCCAAACTCATTCCTGAGATCGTAAAGAACCCTGATCATGTCGCGCATATCTGGAGAGATTGTAAGGCTGCGGTAGTATTTGCCGTCTGCGCTTTGTTCCCAAGCTGCCCTCACGATACCGGAGTCGAAAAGGGAATCTAAAGCGATTGAAAATACAAGCTGATCCAGGCCCTGCTCTCCGCATGCTTCGCTCAGGGAGTCAAAATTAGTCTTCAAGCCCATACTTTCCCTTTTAAATAACATAATTTGGACTATGATTTCGCCATGGATACGGGAGGCTATTTCATCTGTTTCCTTTTTTCTGATATCCGCATACTGTTCAGCTACTTCCTCCCTAACGAGTTTTCGAAGCTCGCTCCTGCTGATTGTTATTGTATCGTTATCCTTTGCTGGCGCACCGGTTTCTACGATGGTATCACCTGGACCTTCTGAACGTCCTCCTTGCCTCCCTCTTCAAGCGCCTTGCCTTCTGCACGTGCCTGTATATCTTTCCAACCCTCCTTTTCGAATTTCTTACCGTCTTCTGCACCATTTGATTACCCATGAATTAGTCTTACTGATAATTAGGAGAGATAAGCCTTATTAAATATTACTTCAAGGACGCCGTTGTTTAGCTGTGCGCTAGCCGTGTCGGGATCGACCACCCTTGGAAGCACTATTGTCCTCCTGTACCTCTTTCCGTCCGCGCTCGCCTCTATTATCAGTTCGCTTTCGCTCGCCCTTATTGTCAGGTTTTCCCTCAATGTACCGGGCAGCTCCGCCAACACGGTGATCTTGTTGTCCCTGTCTATTACATCAATCAGGTGATCCCGGCCTGGTCCATGCTCCTTTGCGCCTGCATGGCTCAAGTTCCCAAACGTCTCAAATTTTGGCGAGCCATCCGGCCCGATAATGATATTGAAACCGTAAACCATGGGCCCTGCCAACACCTTTATCGGGGCCTGCGCTGAAAAATCCTTTGACGCTTCCTGCAGGAATCTTGCGATGTGGTTGTTGATCCCCGTCTCTTTTGGTTTCGTATCGTTCTTGCGCACGCCGGTGCTCTTTTTACTCATCGTTCAACCCTGAAGTCAATCTGGCCGTCCTAATCTATCTCTTCCAAACAAATATAAACTTAGTGTAGAAGTTTCGGTTTTATTTTCCACAAAATTTCACACCCAATCGCCCATGCTCTTTTGCTTTGAGGACTTGGAAGATTCAAAAAGCTTCCCTGCGAACTTTGCCACCCTGTCCTCGCTGAATTCGTGCTCCCCGCACATGAATTTGATGAGCTTGCCCTGGTCGGGGCTTGTCCTTATGAGCTCACGCATCTCATCTCCCGTGAACTGTCTCACTTCGGGGTTGAGGAACAGATTCTCCACCTCCCTCGGATCCAATTCGAACTGCTCTCCTGCCCTTTCCCTTACAAATTTTTCGACATCGTCCAGGCTCTTTGCGCCTTTCGCTATCTTCAGAGCTGTCTTCGGGCCTATCCCTTTTATCCCTTTGTTGAAATCCGTGCCCAGCAATATGCCTATCCATATCATTTGCTTCTGGTTAAGCCCGAGCGTCCTTGACGTCTCCTCGAAGCTCATCAGCTCCGGCTCGACATTGATGTATATGTTTTTTCTTGGCAGTTTCCTCTTGCCGCTTAGTGTAAGGTTCCTTGCAACCAGCGGGGCGCCGAACAGCATTGTATCGTAATCCTGGCTTGCCACCGCGTATGCCAGTCCGTTTTTGCACATTATTGATGCCTGCGCCTCTCCCTCGCTGGGCGCCACAATATATGGGATGCCCATGTAGCCGAGCAGCGTCTTCGAGCTTGCCACTATCTCCTTTGTCATTCTCGTGCTTGCCTGCGCATGGCTCCTTGCCTCATCCATCTCTCCTTTGGCCACCGCCTCCTTCCATGCGGCGTGCGCCTCCTCCCTGCGCTTCATCCTCGCCTGTATGGTCTTCTGCTTCAGCATTGACGGTACCCCGTCAAATACATAGATCGGCTTTATCCCGTAGCCCATAAGCTCTATGTTCCTGTAGAATAATCCTGAAAGGTGGCTCGTCACGTTGCCATGCGAGTCGGCCAACGGCATCCCGTCGGGCCCCCTTATTATTGAAAGGAACTGGTAGAGCACGTTGTACGCATCCACGGCTATGACCTTGTTTGTGAGCTCCTCTAGCGTTATCTTCCGCTTTGAAACAAGTGAGCTAAGATCGACTGCCATGACAACACTGGCTATTCGACGAAGTCTCCGAGGGTTGCGCCCTGCGACTTTCCTGCATTGAACTTCTTTTCGGGCTCCTTAGGGTCTTCGGTAATCTTTATCTTCAGTGCTTTCTCCAGCCTCTTCGTCAGCTCTATGGTGGGCATCGTCTTTCCCTCCTCAATCCTGAGAAGAAGATGCTCCTTCTCGTTAAGCATCTCCGCAAGCACCTTCAACGGGATCTTCATGCCCTCTCTTGCATTCCTAATCGCGCTTGCATAGTTATCGACCAGCAGCTTATCCTCCTCCCGCACCTTCTTGGGCCTATAGTGGGCGGTGCTCAGCCTCTGCGGCTGTGGCTCCAGTTCGGTCCTTACCACTTTTTTGCCCTTTGCACATGAGGCGCATGTCCTCAGCTCTACATTCTCGACATTTAGCACGTAGATGTCCTTTGTGGGCCTGCCACACAGTTCACATTCCTCCACACACTCACCCCTACTTAATTTGGGATTCACTACTTAATACTTTTGCACTACCGGATTTACGATACACGGAAACATGACTAGGATACCTATACTCAACATCAAATCCGAATCATTTGTTTCTGATAAGTGTTTTATAGGTTCTCATCCGAAACCATATGTTTTGCATGAGTGAGAGCAGGCAGGCGACTGGCGGCGTGAAGAATTTCCAGCTAATCGAGGGCAAAAGCACAAGAACGGCCGTGACTTTGCTGCTGATGCTGGTGGGATACTTTCTGATTTACCTGTTAGCCACTGGCTTCTGGAAAATTTCCGGGGTGGATGAATTTGGAATTGCAATGGTCACAATAACCGTGATCGGGATCCTGGTAAGGGGGATAAACGCGTATAGCGGCTGGGGTCCGTTCTTCCTTCTCTCAACAAAAAAAGGGATAACTTTCATAGACCACTTGTCAAAAAAATACCAGGCATTCTGGAATGAGATGCCGCTTTGGGGGATGGTAATTGGATTCGGGATCCTGACATATCCGTTCCTGAAGAAAAAGATAGGCATGAAAACATTTATTTTCGGTATGGTATCGTTGGCGCTTGTGCTTCTTTACATCCTGCCTTCTTTGGGCTACGGCCTGCAGTTTGTCAACCTTCCGCAGATTCAGCAGGCGGCGCAGTCATCTGCCGCTGCACCTCCGAACGTATACCAGCAGTTCCTCGTATACGGAGTGATAATAGTTGCTGGCTTTTCCGGCTTTGTCATTGTGGAGCTCGCGTGGAATGCATACCTTGTCCTGTTAGGCGTTGCGCAATACCTTTCCGCACAGATATTCGTTGGGGTTGCCAATACCGTTGTCCTGACGTCTCAGGTTCCCGGCGTTGCGCCCATAATACCTGGATTCCAGATACCGCTCGTTGCCGGAATAATAGCGTTTGCGCTCTCGCTAATAATACATGAGATGTCGCACGGGGTGCTTTCAAGAATATACAAGGTCAAGCTTAAGTCCGTGGGCCTGCTAATGGTTGGGATAATACCGATGGGCGGTTTTGTAGAGCCGGATGAAAAAGGGATAAATAAGCTCAGCGATATGAACCAGACAAGGATGTACGCGGCAGGGGTGGCATCGAACTTTGTGCTCATGGTGATATTCTTCATCCTGCTGCTGCCGCTTGTCTACTACGTGCTGCCGAGCATTTCAAAGGTCATTGTCACGGCCACTATACCGAACACGCCAGCGTATAACGTGATAAGCCCGGGAACCCAGATTTATTACTGGAACAACCTAAAGGTTAATACGCTAGCCAGCCTCGCCAATGTCAGTGAAAAGCCAGGCCAGCCAGTAACGCTGAACACTAGCAACGGAACATACACCCTCACCGCCGTGTCCATAGACAATTCTGCCAGGGGATATGTGGGTGTTGAGCTTGGGCAGGGCATACAGAATACCCAGGCGGCCGGGGCTTGGTACTTTATCTATTCGGTGATTGCCCTGTCGCTGGTGATAAACTTCCTTATAGGGATTGCAAACATGCTGCCCATACCCGCATTTGACGGATGGAGGATATATGGAGCCAACATCAAGAACAAGAGACTCATGGGGACGATAGCCGCGCTGATAATGATAATACTGATCCTGAACGCGGTGCCGTGGCTCTTCGATCTTCTGTTCTGCCACACGGCAACGCTTACCTGCTGATCAGGACACCTTCCTGAGCTTACCTATGGTACCAAAGTCTATCGTCGAGCCGTAGCCTATCGCTATCGCCCTCATCCTGTCTATGTCCACCTTCCTGAGAACCGGGGAGAGCAACGCGGACTTCATCTGGAAATTCATGTCTGTGCCTGCAGCATAGTAGTTCATTGCGGGAATGACCAGCAGTGGGGCGCGCTTGTAGGTTCCAACGAGAAATGCGGCGAGCTTTTCCTTCTTGCCTGCGCCGTTGTAGACGCCTATCGCCGGATGCTCGTGTCCCATTATGAGCATCTTGACTCGTTTTATGTCCTCCGGAAATTCCTCCCCGTGGAAAAAGAGATAGTCTCCGATCCTGGCCTCCTGCCTGTAGATCCTCAGCTTGAATGGCTCTTTGTATTTTTCGACGAAATTATCATGGTTGCCCTTTATCAACACAAGATCCGCACCTTTGTCCCTTACAAAACTTACAAAGTCGTAGAGCTCGTTGAACTCTTCCTCATCCACCCTAGAGAATTCATTCTTTATGTCACCGTCCACTATTATCGTCTTTGCTTTCGTCCTTGTCAGGGCAATGCTAAGGGTGTCTATTATTTTCCTGAGATTGACTTTTGGAAGGAGTGTGCCCTTCTTGGCCATCACTCCCTCGTAACCAAGATGCAGGTCTGCCACCACGAGCGCATTGAGAGACTTTATATAGATGACCGGAAACCCGTCAATGAGATCTATGTCCTCATTCAGCTTCATTGCCATCGCTCTCATTTTACGGCTATCTTTTTCATAACGAGCTTGTGCAGCTCTCTCAGGTACTCGTGCCTATCCTTCATCATTATAACGTCCGAATGCCCGAATGTTATTAGGTTGTGGGCGAACGGGCTCGGAAGGGATGTTTCTATGAACTTGGTCTTTATCTCCCCTTTTCTTATCTTTGAAAGCACCTCCTCTGCCCTTGGCAGGTCCATGACATCGTTGAGTATCTCCCTGTATGTCTCCTTTAATATCGGGAAATTGGGATCCATATCCTCAACCGCCTTAAGAAGTATCTGGGAATTCACTTGCTGTCTTCCGACCCCGATCTTGAATCCCTTGTAGTTTCTCAGTATCATGAAGCTTCTTGCCGCGGCGTGCCTGAACCTGCGCTTCATCATCTCTGTTTTCCTGACGTTCCTCTTCATGAGCGGGACAAGGCTTCCCCTAGATAGGCTGGAGATAATATCGTGGATCATTTTTTCATCAATTTCGGGCTTTTCATCGAAAACGAACATAAAACCGTTATCGTTCACCATTACACCTATGTCCAAATCAAGGCGCTCGCCCATCTCAATGCCTATCGCCCTGGACAGGGCATCGTTCGTCCTCCGTCCATAGAGCGAATGGAATATCACATAGAACTTGTAATCCGATATGTCGCCGGTGAACTCCACGAGGAGCAGTTCTTTGTTTGGCACGTATTTAGTGAAAAGGAGTTGCTCCATGAAGTATCCGTACAGCGCTTCCTTAGAATTCTGATCTGCTGGAAGCTTGTCCAGGATTTCGAGCGCCTCTTTTGGTATTGGTTCGCCCTTGTCAAACCTTTTCACCTTGTTTTTTGATATGTAAGCCTCAAGAACTTTTGAAAATTCTAGCCTGAAGGCGCCTATCTCGTTGGCGAGCTCGTAGCTGAGCGGCAGTTGCTCTGAGTACCATGGCGGTATTGTAGGTGAAGTCGCATCCGCGGTGCTGACATAGCACTTCATTCCCCTTGAATATTCGAACTTGTACAGTTTTCCGCCTAGAGTGAATATATCGTCGTCCTTCAGCTTCATGAGGAACTCCTCTTCTATGCTGCCGACGCTCTTCTTTGTGCTCGCAACTATGACTTCACAGGCAACCTGGTCAGGTATTGTACCGAGGTTGAGCATGTAGATTAGCCTTGTGTTGTATCCGCGCTTGGTGAACGCTTGTTCCTTCTCATCGTACCATATTTTACCATACACCCTTCTGCTTTCAAGCCCTACATAGTTACCTGCCAAATAGTTTATGAGAGCCATGAAATCGCTCTTTGGCAGTTCGCTGTAGGAATAAACTCTTTTCACAAGATTGTATGCTTCGTCTATGCTCCACTTCTTTGTTAGTGACATGCCCACTATGTGTTGCGCTAGAACGTCTAGCGGGCCTCTTGGAACAGTAAATGAATCTAGATGCCTCTTAAGCGCTGCATCAAGCATTATTGTGCATTCTACAAGATCATCCCTGTTCAGAACAACTACGTCTCCCTTTGCGACCGCCTTGAATGAGTGGCCGGCCCTGCCTATTCTCTGCACGGCCCTTGTAACGCTTTTCGGCGATCCAAGCTGGACCACAGTATCTATCGAGCCTATGTCAACCCCTAGCTCCAGGCTCGTAGATGACACGGCGCATTTCAGCGATCCTTTCTTAAGGAGATCCTCAACTTCCAATCTCGACTCCCTTGACAGGGATCCGTGGTGGGCGGCTATGTCATCCCCGTAGCCGAATATTTTCTTGAGGTTGAATATAACTCGCTCCGTGCCGGATCTTGTGTTTGTGAAAATAAGTGTGGTTTTGCCCTTTTTTATGATGCTGTCTAGGAGAGCGTATGTGGCTTCCTCAACCTTTCTGTCATCGGTATATATCATATCGCTTACCGGGCTTATTGTTTTTACATCGAGCTTCTTGCTCCATGACGCATCTACTATTATGCAGTCATTTGGCTTGCCTTCGTTATACCCGGCTATGAATTTTGCGGCTTCATCGAGCGGATATAGCGTTGCGCCCATCCCTATCCTCGCGAATTTGTTAACGGTTATGTCTGCCAGCCTTTCGATGGACAGTGAAAGGTGTACGCCTCTTTTGTTGTTTGCGAGCTCGTGAACCTCGTCGACAATAACATATTCTATTGATTTAAGGTTTTCAACGAACTTCGACGAATTGAGCAGTATTGCAAGGCTTTCCGGGGTTGTCACAAGTATGTTTGGAGGCGTCTTGAGCATCTTTACCCTTTCGCTTTGAAGCGTATCTCCTGTCCTGACCCCGATCGTGACCTTCCTTATGTTCTCCTTCATTATCTTGGCCCCTTTGGCTTTGATTATCTGGTCGAATACCTCGTCCAACGGCCTTGTCAGGTTCCTGTGTATGTCATTGTTGAGCGATTTTAATGGAGAGATGTAGAGGCAGTATACCTTGTCCTCGAGTTTTCCTTCTAGGGAATAATCAAAAAGCTTGCTTATTATTGTTGTAAACCCGGACATGGTCTTTCCGGACCCCGTCGGTGCGGTGATCAGGAGGTTCTTCCTCTCGCTTATGAGCTTGAAGGCGAATTTCTGCGGCGGCGTAAGCTCGGTGAAGTTCTTTGTGAACCACGCCCTGACGTATGGATTGAGCACCGCTAGGCTCTCATCGTCGCTGAACGGTTCCTTGACATATTCTATCATGCGGTCGCTCCTGATTAGGGATTGAAAATATTTAATACTGACTGAGAGAATGTGCGTATATAGTATACTGAAAAGGTTTCCTTCTGAATAGGGGCTGGCTAATAACGCAGCAGGCTGTTTGAGGATGGAGGAGTGCCAAGAATAGTCTCAACCGCAAAACAGGCAAAAGCAGGAATGAACAAAAATGCGGCGTAAGCAAAAACCGGCAATGTGCGGTGCAAAACCTCTGCGCCGTAGACCATTACGCTGCCGTCTATACTCGTTATCCCGATGCTTAACGGATGATCTCTCAATAAATTAACGGCCTGTTTGGTTTCTTTGCCGTGGTTGCTTGGATAAAATCACTTGTATATGGATTGGTATGCCTGGCCCTGGTCATCCGTTATGGTTATGCATTCCCCTTCGCATTCGATTAGGCACGCCTGGCATAAGATGCATGCGCTGCCGTTTATGGCTACAGACTTCTTCTTGTAGTGATCGTGGCACTTCTGGACGTCGTTGTTCCACTTGTCGTAATACTTGGGATCATTTACTCCGGTCCATTGCTTGTCGGCCGGCGCGGTATCCGCGTTTATATATGGCGGATTTGCCTTGCCATCAGGATCCTTGTCTATGTCGCGCATCTCGAACACGGCCACGGGACATACGTCAAAGCAGTGCGAGCATCCTGTGCAATGTGCTTTATTAACATATACATCCATGAACTTCGCCTTGCGTTATCGTTGCATCCTCATTTATAAAAGATTTTCTGTTTTCACCGCGTAGCGACTAACAATAATCGCACTACCTGTGTAAGGCATGCTTTGCATCAAGCCACCGATCAGGTTGGCGATTAGCCGAATAGGCTTGCCAATCCTCCCGCTGCTTCTGCTTCGCTCTTTTGCTCCTCTTTTGGTTCGGCCTTCTTGTGCTCCGCTCCCGCGTGTGCAGGTGCTGCAGACGGTGCTGCCGCTGCTGGAGCTGCGCTCGCATTCTTTATGACCTCCTTTATGTTCACATCCTTCAGTGAGGTCACTATTGCCTTTGCGCGAGCCTCGTCAGGGCTCATTCCAGCTGCCTTGACTACTTCCATCAAGCCCTTCTCCGTCACTTCCTTCCCTGCTGCATCGAGAAGCAATGCCGCGTATACGTATTCCATTATTTCACCTAAGTATAAATCTCATTTTGCCTCTGTTGGCGCAGCCGCCGGTTGTTCTGGCGGCTTTATCAGGATATTCAATGCTGTAGCCTGGAGCACTGCCTCGGCCATCAGCTTGTCTATGATTCCGGATTCGTAAAGCTTAGCAGTGTACCCTACAGCCACGGCGGCCCTGAATGCATCTGTTATCATCGGTACAACCGTGTACCTGTTCACTATCTTTGCCTTAAGCGATAATGCGAACGCCTGCGAGAATCCGAGAGAAACCTCGCCTGCCACCTGCTTTGAGTCTATTCCCAGTATGTCCTTCGTGAACATCAGCCCTCCGGAAAGCATCGCGCTCGGCTCTATAGAAGCCACGAACGGCTGGATGTCCAACGTCTTGAGCGCCTTTGAAACGGCGAGGGATATTACCTCCCCCTTCTTCACCAGGGTCTTGTCCTTCGCTATCACCACCTTGCCCTTCTGTATCTGGACATCAATCCCCGCCTGCTTGAGCTCCGTGACTGCCTGCCCGGGCTGTATGCTTGTCTCGCCTCCCTGGATGTTGATGTCCTCCGGCGCCCTCTGTTTTGGCTTTGCGGAAAGCTTCAACGAATTTGACTTGAAGCCTCTGTATATCGCAAATGGATCATCGTTGCTCAGGAGTATGGCCGACATTCCTGTAAGCTCTTTTACCAAAGGCTTTGTCTTTGGGTCAGCGTCGAGTATCCTTGTGAGCAGGCTTTTCTTTGCTATTATGAACTTTACCTGGGGGCGCATCTTGTTCCTTGATGCCTGGACAAGCCTGTCAGGTATGCCGTTGACCGGAAGCACGCCTATAACGGAGTATTTCTTGAGCTCCTTCTGCTGTTCGCCGACGAACTTCATTTTTTGATCTTTTGAAAGCTTTATCATCATACCAACCTCAATGGCTTGCTCATTGTAAGCTTTACATAAATCGACTTGATGTGCTGTCTACCAAGCTTTTTTGTGAACGCCGAGATCACCTCATCGACGTTGGCCGCGATCTGCAGTGCGTCCATCTTCTCCGTGCCGACTATGCAATGCACGGTTGGAAGATACTTGCCCTTGCTCCTCACGAACACTGACTTGCTGATGTTCCCAATGAGCGTGTTTATGTCCCCGATTGCTGGCTTTGGCATCTTGTTTCTTGGTCCGAGGAACTGGCCTAGTCCCTTGGCGATCTGGGGCATGAGCGCTGGCTGTGCCAGGAGCTCGTTGTTAAGAAGCTCGTTCATCCTTATTTTATCGTTCGCTATTGCGGGGATCTCGGATCCCTGTATGACCTTGGCTCCTGCGGCCTGCGCTTTTGCTATCATGTTCTTGTCATCGCCAAAGAATATAACCTGGCTCTCCCTTCCCTTTCCATTAGGAAGCTTGATCTCCATGTTCAGCCTCTGGTCCGCCTTGCTGAAATCCAGGCCGGTAAAATTAACCGTGAGGTCGACGCTCTGCGTAAACTTGCGTTGCCCTTTGTTCTCGTTGATAAAAGCGCTGAGCTTATCGAATTGTTCCTTCTCCATGTGATCCCTCCTGCCTAGGCAGTAAAACGGGAAAATCAGTGAATATTATTCTATCCTGAACGTTTATAAAGATTTTGCAATGTATGGATGGGACTGCGCCCTCAACCCATTTCTCCTCTGTCTCCAGTCCAGAGGGCGTTTTGAGATTCTTTTGGATCCCCCTTGAAGGCCTCGAGCTGATCCTCCTGCTTGGAAATCGTGTTTTCCATACCCTCAATCCACATTATCAGCAGCTGCCGCCTCTCCTTTCCGACCTGCGGGTCCAGCACCTCCTCCTTAAGCCTGGCGACCGCCTCCTTTTGGTTTGCGATCATTTCCTCCGGTGTGGTTGGATTGCCAAGCGCTATTATAACGGTCTCATCGTGACTCCCGCCCTTTGGGCGATGGTACTCCCTTGCCTCATCTGCGGATTGCCGCAACCATACTTGAAAGTCCTTGGTGAACTCCGGGTCTCTGCTTGCTCCGGTGCTTACGCTCTCCCATACCCTCACGAACGCATCCTCGACTTCCGTCAGCATCCTTGCGGCGGGGCCCAGTGCTTCAAGATCGCGCCTCACCGCCGTCATCGTTTTCATTTCGTCCTTGGCGTTTATCACAGTGTATTTTACAAGCGCCATGGCCAGCGAGGCGCCACCGGCATTGCGCAGGCGCCTGAAAGCCTCGTTCTCGGTTTCGCCCTTTTCCCTGAGGGCGGCTTCGAGCATGTTCACCACGGCCAGCTCACCGGATTTTCTCGTGCGAGGGTCTTTGGATGCTCTCTCCAACATTTCTATCTTCAAGTCTGTGGCCGCGAGCTCAGCTCTTGCCCTAGAGACGTATTCCGCTCCAGAAAACATGAGCCCCCTGGCTTTCGGATGGATGCCCGGCATTTCCTCAAACCTCCTTACCAACGAAGGTATCACTTCCTTGTCCCATTTTTCCGCTTCCTTCCGGAAAACGGACCTCAGGCCCTCGGGCAACCTTTCTTCCATCGAGCGATCCAGAAGCACCTTATGGTCGGTTGTTGCCTCCTTTAGCATTTCGCCTGTCATCCACAGTTCTTTCACGCTTTCTAGGACTTCCCGGTCCTCAACGGTTCTGATTGTGCCCACCACAATATCCCAATTAGACATGTATTAGTGCAAATATTAAAACCTGCCCTGCAGGATAAAATCTGCCCGCTTGGCACGATTCCAGCGTCGAAAAAGGAGCATAAATGTGTTAAGGGGTGTCCGGTGGGGAAGTGTAAACATCGCCTTAACACGTTGAAATGTATAACATATGGTATTTAAATACCTTTTTCTTTGTTAAAATTTGCGCTTGCAAAGGTTTTTGTTTTGTTTTGACAGAAGAATTATCATGTATACGAAGGAACAGCTTGATTTTGCTTACAAATATCCTTTTTCTGAAGAGGGAAAAATCATAATAAGGGAACTCGAACCAAAGGGGATAGACCAGAAGCACCTTATCATAGGCAGGGCGCGCGTGGAGGAGGCGCTCGAGAAGGGAAAAATAGACTACGTCGCAATGGAATACGGAAAGGCAGACTTCGTGATTGGTTATGTGTATGCTAGAATGCTGGTGAGTGCGCTGAAATCGCCAGGGAGCACAACGAGATACGCGGCCGCAGAGGCGGCGAGAGCCGCAGACGCGCTCATGAAAGACAATGATGTGAATCTGCTGCGGCTGGCGCGGGAGGTTGGAATTGAGGTTGCGAAGGAGAATACCGACTCGTTCTCATTGAACTTTGCGCAGTTCCTTGCAAATGCACCAATAGAACAGGACTACACCCTTGCAAATCATAAACTCAATCGCGGGGTGGTAACACTTGACCGGTACCAGACAATAAAGACACTGGGAATTGCAATAACCAAAAGTATCATGAGGGGACTGCCCATAAAAGCGTCGGAAATGCCAAAGACCGTGTTGGAGTACTCCAGGGAAATAAGGATCCCAGTAGCTAAGGTGGAATTGAGGGAGGGCCCTGATAGCATCTACTGGATAGACAAACTGCTCGCCACCCCGATATTTGATGCAAGGCACAGGACGGTCAACCTTATACTGGCGCCGTACCTCGTTACAATAAAGGGCATGCCGGTTGAGAAGGCCGCAGAGAAGATATCCAACTATATCGCGCTGTGCAAAACGGTCAACCCTGATACAAAGATAACTGACAGGTATATAAGATACCAGTGTGAATACGCAAAGTCCCACGGATTGAAGCCGCTTTCACTCGCGAGGGCGAGGACGGAACTCGGAGGCAGCATAGATTTTGACATAGTATTTGGAGGGAGTGCAGAACAGAAAGGGGATGGAAAATGAGCGATATTAAGAGGCTGTGCGACTCTTGCGGCAAAATTGCCGAGCATACGTGCAAACTCTGTGGAAGAGGGGCCTGCAGCAGACATTATGATGAAAAGCTTGGCATCTGCGCTTCGTGCAGGCGTGGAAGAAGGACTTAAACAGAAAAGCTTAAATTCCTGAGCGGCAGAGCATTACTGTCAAACGGTAATAGGAGCAGTGAAACGCCCGATCCCATTCCGAACTCGGAAGCTAAGCCTGCTCACGATATGTGTGTACTGGCTTCGGCCGGGAAAGCATATTGCTGTTTGGCACTTATTTTTACCCAGTGTAGCGCACGCTGGGCAAGGCATAAATATCATAAAACCCGGGATTTTACCGGATAAAAATGGCAAATAGCACAGCCGCTGCGAAAAGAGATCCATGGAACAAAACCTCGCCAGAAACAATACAGAAACTGGTTGAAGCCTATAGGGCAGGGGAGACACCTACCGTGCGCACTGCCGCAAAATTCGCAGGGGTAAGCGCACCTACCGCGCACAAGTACCTTAGACGGGAAAATGCTATTGTGCGCTCCAGAAACCAGATAAGCAGGGCCCAGTTTGAGCTCATTTTGATGGCTGATAGGGAGCTTCGCATATCGAAAGTCGATGGCGCAGTGTACGCACATGTAAGCTATCCTACATATGTCCGCGTGTTAAGGGAACTGGAAACAAGCGCCAAGCACGTGGCAGAAGCAAGAAGACTGATGCGAACAAAACCAAGAGACTAGGCAATTCCCAGGTCTATTCTCCTAAAATTGGGATCCTCTGAGAGCACCCTTCTTAGCTCATTTTTGGTCCTTGGGAGAAAGCCCTTGTCCACATAGGCGTTTATTATGTAATAGCTGCCGTCCGGTTTCACGACAGTGTCCCTTATCCTGTAGGCCATGCCATCCAGCCCTACCCCAACCGCGTGGTCATCGCCAAGATGAAAAATTCTGACGTTATCGGCATGCAGCAGGGCAAATTTTTCGACCTGCCTTAATGTTGATGGATCGTAATGCTCACTGAATGCAACGACGGCTTCCGGATAGCCGAACTTGCGCTGTTCTATCACCTGCTCTAGAGACCCCATGCGCTCCGCGTCTACGTGTGCCAATACGCTTTCCCTGCCCGGTTCTGCAAAGATGAGCGATACACAGGTACCGAGACCCCCAGTTTCCAACCTCTCAACGCCGGTTCGCATGCTTTCCTCTAGCGACAAAACTGCAAAACAGGCCTGCCCAACCACAACTACATTTTTCGGTTGCTCGACATCGCGGAGCTTTATTCCTAGATGGGATGATGGCTTCCCTTCCCTGATCAGGCCCTGGATAGTTCTCCAATGTTGCTCCAATACCCTATCGGGGACTATGTTTGCATAGGACCCGTTGTTGCGTGTCGGCATGGTATCGTAACCTTGCATTTTTACTGATATTTAAGTCTAGTGTTTTCTCAAATTTGGAGAACGTGATTTTGCAATTTTGCAAGAGACATGCACGGTTGCACGGGAGAGGGCCGCGATCAGCCATTCCCGAGTGCTTTTATGGTACCCGAGCTCTTCAACGTGTAGAATGCGGTTGGGATGTCGCCTAGCCGCTTCATCAGCGCGAACGCGAGTACAAGCTGGCCGGTGCCCTCCAGGCTGCTCCTGATTACAAACCTATTATCCCCGACCAGCTTAACAAGCCTGGGGTTTACCTTGTGATAGCTCGACTCGCCTATGCATCTTATTATCTCCTTGTACAGCGATGTTCCGAATTCGTTCGGATCCGCATTTATCCTTGAGGTTGTTTCAACCAGTACGTACCTTTTCTTGTCGCGCATCATGTTTTCACTATGGATTTGGTCACTTTGCTGAGGCTGTATCTCGCATAAGCGTCATCGGCGCCCACAAGCTTGGCAAGCTCTATGAGCTGGATGTAGGAATTCAGGTACATGGGTGTTTTAGCCATGCTGGTGAAAGCTACTTCTATCCCTTTTTTCCTCGCGAATGCGAAGAGTTTCGCCATTTTGTAGATGTTGTGCGATCTCTGCAAGCCGTACGATGCAGTTATGGCACTCATCGGCATTATTATGGTGCAATTTCTCTCCTTTATCTCGGCCATGAGCTTCTTATCGACATGGGAATCCGTTATCGCGACAGCGGCCGCCCCGTGCTTGACTAGATTCAGCAGCTGGTTTGGATCCCTTCCAAATGCTATGCCGCCCTCAATGTTCCTGTTTTGGCTCTCGTTGCCCACCGCCCGCACGTCCCTGTTCAAGACGAATATTTTCTTCAGGCCCAGGCGCTCCGCTAGCTTTTCATCGAAACTGCAGGACTCTGATGCGATGTCATAGAAATCCAATTTTTCACCGTGAATAAATTTTATCGCGCATCATATTTAGATTTACGGATGCCGCGGCCACTCCTACACTAGTGGGTCTGGAGGCCTTTCCTTCCTTTCATTGCCAAAAATCTCCTTTTCCAGCACATCGCACATCTTCTTCGGGGGGTAGAGAAGCTTTATCAGCTTTGTGTGTCCCCTTATCCCCTTTCCGGACTCGAACGACGCAATGAGTCCCTGCATCTCAAGCTCCGACAGGTATTTCCTGTACCATCTCTCGCTTTTCGCCTCCTTCCTCATGCCCTCCGTGAGGGACTTGTAGCGGTGGTACACCTCGCCGCTGAATAGGTATGTATCAACACCGTCAGTGAGCTTCTTGTATGAGCCTCCGCTTTGGGTAAGCATTGATATCGCATAGAGCACGAGTTTCTGGTGCTCGGGCAGCGTGGATATAACTTCATATACTATTTCATTCTCGGCCATCTTTGCTGCTTCCTGGGCCTCCTTCATGGAGACTTCGGTCCTTTCGTGCTCCTCGGCCATTTCTCCCGCTCTTGTCAGTATCTTTAATGAAAACCTTGCGTCGCCGCCCTCTTTTGCAGCAAGGGCAGCGACAAAATGCAGCACATCATCATTGACTATGCTCTTCCTGAAACCGACCGCTACCCTGTCCTTGAGAATTGCATAGAGCTCGGTCGCGTAGTATGGGGCAAAAACTAGCTCTGTCTCATACAGCGTTGACAGGCTCCTCGGATCAAGCTCATCCTTGAACGAGACCTTGTTGGATATTCCTATCAGAGTGACGCCACCAGCCCTTATGTCGCTGTTTATCCTCGTGAGCGTGTACACCAGATCGTCAAGATCCTTGACAAGGTCTATTTCGTCCAGGACAACAACGAGTATTTTGCTATCCTCTTCTATCCAGCTTGTCAGTTTCTCGTAGAGATCAACTGCCCCGTACCCGCGCTTCGCGTAGGTGGGAAGGTGATCGCCTATTATCTTGTTTAGCACCCTGAATCTTGAATTGTATATCCTGCAGTTTATGTAGCAGATTTTTGCCCTGGTGTTGGGAAGGTTTTTTACCTCCTCTATCACGTATTTTGTGCAGGATGTCTTCCCGGTACCCGTCTTTCCATATATGAACAGGTTCCTGCCGCGTTCCCCTTTGAGCGACGGGGCGAGCGCCTTCTCTATGTTGTTTATCTCGCCTTCCCTGTATAGCAATTTCGGGGGGGTAAAATGGGGAGAAAGCACTTCCCGCTTGGCAAAAATCTTGGATTCTGCAAGCATATCACTTAATGGCATAATTAACCCCCGGTCGTTATTGAGACTTTCGATATCATCTTTAAAATTCTTTTCTTTTTTTATCACAGACAAAAAGACATGGTTGCTTATCGGTGTTTAAATATCTGAAGGATAAATCCGCAGTTAATAACAACCTGAGGATTAATATGGCATACGTTACCACAGCAGAAAATATTTGATTATAATTCCAACGGGATAAGCGCCATGGAGCATGCGCAGGAGACCGCCGCAAATTGCCGCGACACGATTGCATGGGTGCTTATGCGCAACGCCGTGGCCAGATATGCGAGGGGTGGCTCGCGCCTCTCTTAAACAATAGCTATTTATTAATAAGTTGGGAAATATCCTCGATGGTATGAAGTATGCACTTATAGCGATTTCGCTGCTGTTTTTGCTGACCGTACAGGTGTCCCACGCGTCATACATAATAACAAGGATAAACGACACCGTATCGCTTAACCAAAATACAAGCGCGTCCGTTGTTGAAATATACAAAATCAGCCTAAGCAACACATCAGTCAGCCAATATGCCCAGGACAGGCTCGCGCTGAACTTCACCCTCAGCCAGTGGCAGAACATAATAGGATCGCAATTGACGGTCCACATAATAAACCCGAGGGGCAGCGTTTACCACTTTGCCTTCGATCCGGGGCCAGTGCAGGTATCAAATAATGGTAAGATTGCGTATATGGTAGTGAGCTATATTGCATCCAACGTTACCAGTGTGAACCAAACCGGGCCCAGGGCCTTCACATACTCCTTCAACCCGTCGGCGCTAAATTACCAAAACGCCGAAAGCGGCGAGATACTCGGACTCAACACCACGCTCACCATAATCGTGCCTACCGGATCAAGAATAACGTCTGTCTCGCCTCCGCCGGACTATCCCCGTCTAGGGTTCACAAAAAATTATACAGGAGTTACGCAATTGACATGGAGCTCGGATGAACTGCTCGCGGGCTTCACATTAAAGTATACAACTGAGGAAAGCCTGCAGGGCGAGGTCATTGCCTTCTTTACGCAAGCGTACTACTTCCTCGGGATTGGCGTGTACATCATAATAATAGCGGTCATAGCGGCGTTCATCGTTTACACTTATTACAGGGCCAGATAGGTAGTCAGATGCACGAGTATGAATTAAGGCTGTTAAAATTCCTAGTCGAGAATGGGGAGGCGGAGTTTGAAGATCTCCACGAACGGCTTGGCCTTGGACAAGACCAGCTGCTGTGGACCATTGAAAATCTCTCGAAGCAGAACGCGGTATCCGTGAAAAGAAGGGCGGTGAAGGATATCGTGCTATCGGACGAAGGAAAAGAGGATGTAAACGGCTTCCCAGAGGAAAAACTGGCGAAGGAGGTAGCCGCACACGGCAAACTAGTGATATCTGATGTAAAGGACCAGGTGGCGCTGAGCTGGGCAAAGAGGAACGGGTGGATCAGCATAAAAGACGGCATGGTGTCGCTCACCGATTCCGGAAAAAAGTTTGTGGATAGGGCAGACTATGATGCCCGTTCCGTGCTGGCCAGGCTCAGCAAGGCAAATGCCGACGATGCGGGGGCGCTCGTCTCAAAAAACAGGGAGGTTGTGGATAACCTGGCAAAAAGGGGACTTATAGAGATAAGGGAGCGGAACGCGGTGGAATCCATATTGATAACAAAGACCGGAGAGGAAATGCTCACAAGAACATCTGAGGAAGGAGTGGGCGCGCTCACAAAAAAGTTGATAACCTCGGGGGAGTGGAGACATGTAAAGTTTAGGCCATATGACATAAACGCGCCGGTGGATGCGGCATATCCGGGAAGAATGCATCCTTTGAGGGAGTTCATAAATGTGGTGAGGTCAAAGTGGCTGGAAATGGGCTTCGTTGAGGTCTCCGGGCCCATAATAGAATCGGCGTTCTGGAACTTTGATGCGCTTTTCTCGCCGCAGGATCATCCTACAAGGGAAATGCAGGATACGTTCTTCCTTTCGAATCCGAAACAGCTCACGGTGGAGGACATAGAGGTCATGAACAGAGTGAAAAAGATGCATACTTCAAGCTGGAAGGAGGCGTGGAGCGAGGCTGTGGCGAAGAGCGCAGTGCTTAGGACGCATACGACAAGCGTTTCGGCGAGGTATATGCACAAGCTTGCTAGCACCATAGACGCAAACTACCCTCTGAAACTATTTTCGATCGGTTCGGTCTTCAGGAACGAAAGTATTGACTACAAGCACCTTGCAGAGCTGCACCAATACGATGGAATAATAGTTGGAGACAACCTGACCCTGGCAAACCTGATAGATACCCTGAAGAAGTTTTATTCGAAACTCGGCCTTGACAACGTAAAACTGCGCCCTTCATACTTCCCCTTTACCGAACCTAGCCTTGAGGCATATTATTATGATGAAGAGCATGGGGACTCGATAGAGCTCACCGGCGGTGGCATCATAAGGAGAGAGATAACCAAGGCGATGGGGATAAACAAGACAGTGCTAGCCTGGGGCGGGGGTATAGACAGGATGCTGCTGAACAACAGGATTTTCGGAATGGATTCGTTGCTCGCAACATACAAAAACGACATTGGCTGGCTAAGGACAAGAGGGAACCTCAAGGTGTAGGTGTAAAAATGGCAATAGTCACGTTTGATATTAATGACTTCAAAAAGTTGGATATACCGATTGAAGATATTGAAAAGGCGCTTGTTGCAATTGGCATAGAGATAGAGGAGAGGGGAGCTAGCGAAATCAAACTGAGCATCACCCCGAACAGACCTGATCTGCTCGATTTCATCGGGTTAAAGCGCGCTGTCGAAAGCTTCAGGGAAAAAAGGCTGCCGAAGGGAGACCTCTATAAAATTGATGGTGGGCCGGCGCTGGAGATAAAGGTTACCAAGGAGGTGAAAATGGTACGCCCATACATAGCGGGACTGGTGGTAAAGAATGCCGATCTCTCGGGCAACATGCTTAAGTATCTCATAAACTTCACGGAAAAATTTGCCGACACGTACGGCAGAAAAAGAAAAAAACTGGCGATTGGCCTCCACAACCTGCACGCAATAAAGGGAAATATAATCTATACGGCTTCCAATGATGAAAAATTCATTCCGCTGAACTCCCAAAAGGAGATGAGCTTCAGTGAGATAATAGAGGGGCATGAGAAGGGCAGGGAATACGGAGAAACAGTAAAAGAGAGAGGGAGGGGGAAGGAGATATACCCGTACATAAAGGACGATGAAAAAATACTGGCAATGATCCCAATAATTAACTGTGATGCCACGAAAGTCACGGAAAAAACAAGGGACCTCTTTATAGACATAGCTGGGACCTCATTAAAAACAATAAGGGAGGCGGCTGCCTTGCTTGCATGCTCATTCATATATGCCGGTGCAGAAGTGCGCCCGGTCACCGTGTCGTATCCTGGCGGCAACGAGACCACACCGGAACTCAACTATGATGAAATCAAGATAAACATGAAAAAGGTTGACAGGGCGCTTGGAATAGACACAGGAAGGCACAATGTGATAACGCTGGCAAACAGGATGGGCTATGTCGCAGCAAAGTTGGGCGGTGCGGTGGTCTTCTATGTTCCACCCTTCAGGCTTGACGTGCTGAACGAGCAGGACATTGCCGAGGATATTGCTATTGCGTACGGCTATGACAGAATAGTACCGGTTCCCGTGATAGGGACCGCGGAGGGCCTGGCCTCCGAGGAATACGAGCTCGAAAATAGGCTAGCTCAGCTGATGACCGGGCTCGGATACACAGAGGCAGTGAACAGCGTGCTTACTAATGAGAGGATACATTTCGAGAATGTGAACATTGACCCGAAAACAATCAATTATGTGAAGATAGCGGAGGCAAAGACATCTAACATAACCATGCTCAGGTTTGGCCTTGTGCCTGGCCTGCTCCAAAACCTTGCAGATTCAAAAAGGGAGAGAATGCCGCAGAAGCTCTTCGAAATAGGACGGGTTTTCTCGATGAACAAGGACAAAATCGTGGAGGGAATCCAGATATCGGTCGTGAGCGAGCACTCCAGGGCAAACTTTGCCGAAATGAGGGCGGTTTACGACCAGATCCTTAAGTTCCTCGGCAAGGAAAAATGCGCGTTTGAAGTATTTGAAATGCCTGGCTTCATGATAAACGGCAGGCATGTCATAGTGAAGGATGGCGACAGCATGCTTGGCGGCTTCGGCGAAGTCCATCCTGACGTTCTAAACAATTTCGGGCTGGAGGAGCCGGTTGTGGCTGGCGGATTGGAAATAGTTAGGCAGGTAAAATACGACGCCTGAAAACAGGTATTCCAGAACATTAAACTTTTCCCCATATTTTAGACGAAAAGGATGGTTTAAATATCAGAAAATGCTGCAATTATAACCAGCATCTGCGTTTGAGAATGGTTTTCATGCTGGGAGTCACAAAAAATTTTGGAGAAAGCGATGAGGCAAGAAGGATAAACAATGTTATGACCAGGGACGTACCGGTCAGCGCAATCGGAATAGATATCAGAGAGGTAGGAGACTACTTCAGGGGCCATGCAGGAAGGAATGTGGACGGCGTGATGGGTAAACTTGCCAGGAAGCTCGGGGACCCTAACTACAGAATGATTTACACCGGCATACTTACCGGTGTCATATCTGAGGCCAAGAGCTTTGATGAGCTCAAGGGTGTGCTGGAGCGCAGTTATTTCATGTATTCGGATGCGGTCAAGTATACGGGGGATGGCGATTTTGGATTGGCTTTTGGAAGCCCTGGCAGCAAATATTCAGAGGAACTGAATGGATTGAGGAGGGCCGTGGGAAAAAAGATGCAGGAACTGGGATTCGACCCGCAGAGCGGGAAGTGGAGGTCGGATCCAAGCCTTGACAGCATAATGTACTATTTCTTCAATGCCGACAGGATAAACCGCAAACTTGGCGGAGTGGTAAGGGAACTGACGGAGTTCAAACCTACGGCTGCGCCAAGGGCCGACTATTACGCTGAATACCTGAAGATGAAGGCCGTGGAGCCTCTGCTGCGCCAAGGGCCTGCAATAAATCATACGATAGATGACATCGCCGCCGGATTAAAAAAGACGATTAATGGAATATCGGGGCTGGACGGCTTCGAGGGGCTCATATCTGGCGCAGGCACCAGGGAGGGTACGCTGGCAGCACATTTTGGCTGGATCAGCACCGATTCTGAAAACCTCAAGATATACAACGCGGCGCTTGAAAGGGCAAAAAGGGAAATGCCCAGAATGGACCTAAGATTGAGGGACGACATGAGCTTCGAGGAACTGGACAAGTTGAACACCTTGGTGTGGGAGGGGTTTCTGGCGGCGCATGCTCCGACATCGCTCGATGCATTCAAGCAGGCTTCCGACAAGCAGGGGTTCAAAATATCTTTCATAAGACCGCACATCCAGAGGGATATGGTGCTCATAGGGTCATGGCAGGGCCACTCGACAGTGTCGGAGGACTACATGAATAGGATGAGGAGGTTTGCATTTGAGGACAAGCCGATAGACGCGGCCAGCATTAATGCTTACTATCTAATAAAATTTGGGCTGCATAAGGGAGGTGTACGGCAGGGGCAGCAATCCGCAAATGCGGCGAATGCAGCTACAACAGCAACGGTGCCTCCAGTTAACTCTCCAATGGTCGCCTGAAATTCGCACTGAAAACATAAATATGCTTTTTTCTCAGCACTATTAGCAGGTGTTGGAGTTTGGCCACAGCCATGACAAAGAACAGGGTCATTGTAACCGAGGGCATAGCTCTAGAGACCTATAAGGCTGGCGATGTATTCGAGGCAGTGATATCTGGGCAGCAGAGCAGGGTGCACATAAGCAATGGTGCATGGCTGGTAAGCATAGAAGAGAAGCTGTGGAGCGAGCATGGAACCAACCTGTATACACTTCTGAAAAAGATGGAGCTGCTGGACGACCATAATTTTGCATTCATGAAACTGTGGCCACGAATCAATTACGACCAGTGGCTAGACGAGGCCACCAATTCGCAGAAAATACTGTACTACATTCCCAGGGAGATAGCTGACAAACTTGAGAATGCAGGAAAGGTGCTCGACCTTATGTTTGAAGGTAGGGTCCATGGCAAACCCTTGTCGGAGGTATTGAGGAGCTACCAGCGGCGCGCAAAAACCAGGGAACTCAACAGAAGGGAGACTACCAATTACATAGGATGAGAAGTCTCATGGATGCAGCTTGAATCCAGATCCCTTCTTCTTCGGCTTGTCCCTTCCAAGTATCTTGTCTATGGCAGTGGGGTGCTCCATCCTGTGCCTCGCCTTTTCCTCCTCCGCTTTGTGCTTCTTCCATTCCTCCCTTGTCCATCCATACGGAGGCGCTTCTCTTATGCTTGGCGGAAAGTAGGCGTAGTTGTACAATTCTTTCTGATAGTCGTAAGGCACCTCTTCCATGTTTTCCTTCGCCTCGCTCACATGAACCCCCTCTCCGGCAAGGAACTCGATGAGCTTTGCCCTGCTTATCTTTTCCTTTATATTATCGGCTTCTGGCGGGTTGTAAATGATCCTTATGAATTTCTTGTGGTAATCCACCTTCGCCTTTATCACAGCATCGAAAAGAAGGAGCCGGTACTGGAGCCTTGCGACGTGCGGTATGTCTATGAGCTCATTCTGGTCCAGGTTGCTGAACGTAACCTTTCTTATTATTGTGTAGGGCATCCTGAACCTCTTTCCGCCCTCCTCTATGAAATGGCTTACCCCCCTGGCGCGTTCGCTTCCCGGGTCAGCCTGGCCCGAGTCCTCCGTTTCGCTCTTTGCCTCCTCTAGTTCCTTCGTCTTTTCTATCTGCTGGTTGTCTCTTCTGTCCATCTGCCCCACTTCGTTAGATTAGAAAGAAAAATAAATCAGATGACGACCTTTGGAACCGTTGCCGGGATCGTCTGGGCCTGATCCTGCTCCCTGGGATACTTCGGCTTGAACACAGGGAAATTGTCCACTGGTATTCCGCCATTGATCGGCATTGCAAAGTAGTCCTTCATATTAGCGTACGTCTTCAGGAACAGCGGTGTCTGTTCCAGCTTCTTCACGTCCCTGATGTACTTGTCCGCACGATAGTTCCAATTCGGGTTCATCTTCTGCCACTCCTTGGCTGGGATCGAGTACTGCTTCTGGATCTTGTCCCTGTATACTTCCGGGAACACGTTGAACGTGCAGAACGGAAGCACCTGCCCGTCCGGCATGGCGTAGTGGATATCACACTTCTCCACCCTGTGTATATCATACGTATGCTCGTCCTGGAAGTGCATCATTCCCAGGAACAACGTCTTGCTGTGCAGCGCGCCCATGGCATTGAAGTCATTCTTCAGGAATATGTTCATCAGCATCTTGGAGAAGTTGAGCGACTTCGGCTGCTTCTGCTTATCGATTATTTTTGGGAGCGCCAACAGGGTCTTCATTGCGATAGCCCTTCTTGCTATCCTTCCTTTCCCGCTCATCTCGTTCACCGCGTTCTGCAGCATCTCTACCATTCCCGCAGCATCGACAAACTCGGTAATCGGAATCAGATGGTTGTCCTCATCCAGGAACAGGTATGTGGCGGCCCCGCATGCAAAGTGTATTGAGAGGTCGTACTTGTACTGGCCGGTAAGCGCCTCTATGAACTTGTTTATCCCACCGACATATGGCACGGAGAACCAGTGTTCCTTCCTTATCACACCGTGCGTCTGCTGCTCTATCTCCTTTATCGCCCCGGGGATTGTTATCCTCTGCTTCTCCCTGAGCCTTGTCGGCATCCTCCCTACCAGCGACACGGGCTGGAAGTTTACCGCTCTCACAACATCGAGATTGTTGAGAGCAAAGTTTATCATCGCGCCCATTTCGTGATTGTTGATCCCCCTTATCACTGTCGGGACCATCACGATCCCTATCTTTGCCTGCCTGCAAGCGTCAAGGGCGGATGGCACCTCCCAGTAATTCTTTGGGTTTGTCCTTGGGCTGACTCCGTCGCAGCTCATATAAAGCGTTCCTGCACCAGCCGCCTTTACCTGCTTTGCAAGCTCCGGGTCTTGTCCAAGTATGATACCTGTCGTGTTGAGCTGTATCTGGTCGAAGCCCGCCTTCTTGGCCTTTCTTATCACTTCGACCACCTCGGGATGCATCATGGGCTCGCCCCCCGTTATCTGGAGCGCGTTTGCCGGTATCGGCTTTGCAGCCTTAAGGTTCCTGAATATCTTGTCGAGCTCGTCCACCGTCGGCTCGTATATTGGCTCCCCCTCCTTTGCATAGAAGAAGCAGTACCAGCAGCTTAGGTGGCACCTGTTCGTAATAACAACATTTGCAAGCCCGGTATGGGTTTTATGCCTCTCGCATATGCCGCAATCAAATGGGCAGTTTTGCCCCTGCCCGAGATAATTGGGATTGTCAAGGCCCCTTCCAAAGTAGTTGTACCTCTTCATCTTGGTATACATCTCATAGTCCTCCCAGTATTTCTCCGTGGCCCACTTGTGCTCCGGGCAGAACTTCCTAATCATCACATAGTCCCCATCCTTATATATCGTCCCGGGAATGATCAGCTTGCATTCCGGACAGACCGTCATGGTCTTCTCTATCACTGGCATCTTTTCCACTTCCTCTATTGTCCTGTGATAGCAGGCGAACAACGGATCTGTGGAATTCGTGGGATCGTCCATCCTCACTTCCGGCCTTTTGCTGTTCACCTCCTCGAATTCGGTCTTCTCCACCTTCTGGACCGTTATAGTCTTATGGCGCTGCTTCTGCTCTGAATGCGAATGTGAAACGGCTGATTTGCCTATATCGGCCTCTGCTGCTCCGCATCCGCAGCTTCCGCCACCGCATGCGCATCCGGAATCGCCCTCTTTCTTTGCCTCAGCATCTGCGCCTGCGCCACAACCGCAGCTTCCATTCCCGCAGCCGCAGCTTTCCCCTGACTCGGCCATGCTGCCCGTGTCCAAACTATTAATGGATTGATCTAGATTTTCTTCCCCTATATGAACCATTGGTCCTGGCATAGACTACACCTCCTCTCGGTTTCTACAAACAAAAATGAGCTTTAGATACTATTTAAAGCTTTACTGAAGTACCATGGTAGCTTTTGTAAACTTTCGTATTTCTCCTCGAAAATATGCTGAATTTTTCAGGGACATGGGCATTTCCCATCCCCGGCATAGATTAATGGAACTGTCTCCACGTCGATGGACGTTGTATAATTCGACACCATAAACTAAATGAACTACTTATTCATTCTGCGCCTGTCCGGCCTTCCCGCGCCCTTCTTCCATCTGCCGGGCCCGCCCGGACCCTTTTGCCACTTGCCGCCCTGGCCTCCTCCCCTTTCTGGCCTTGGTCTCCATTTCTGGTGCTGCTGGTCTGGCTTTTTCTCCTTTACTGGCGCGGCCTTTATCATTTTTATCGTCTTGTTGAGGCTCTCCTTCAGCCCCTCTGCTATGAATTTCTTTGTGTAATAGTCGGCCTTGAGCGCTATCGTGAGCTTTGTGGCATATGCCCTGGCTATCCTGCCCCTCGTCTCCCTGGATGCTGAATTCACTTCTGGAAGTTTGAATATGACGCCATACTTTGGAGGCTTGCTGCCGAACTTCAGGTGCTTGAATAGGGACTTTTCTGCCCCGAGCAGCTGGACGGTGCTTGCCGGCATCGTGGCCAGCCTTTCCATGGAGCCCGCCTTGCTTAAAAGCTCTGCCGCGATCTTCTCATCGGTAAGATAGGTGACATTTGGGAGTATCCTTGTGGATGCCGCCTTGAGGTAAACCTCGAGGGCCTTCATTGACTCATCCATGTTCCTGCTCATCTCCGCGAAGCGGCCAAAGGATTTCTTCTCGTCCTCGTTCATCACCCTGCCCATCGCTGACTTTGTGTTTGTTTCCTGGGCGACCGAAAGCGCAAATTCGGTCAGCGTCCTGGAGCTTGTGAAGCGCCTGTCAGGGAAATATATGCCAGCCCATTCCGTAAGCCTCTCGTATGCGAGGTTGTACGACTTGTTGGTCTCAAGATAAGCGTTTATGGCCTGAATAAGCGCATACTCCTCGCTGGAGTAGGCTTCCTTGATGCCTTCCCTTGCGCTCTTGAGCATCTTTTGCCTTAATTCTTCGAATCTTTCCTCTTTAGTCATAAAAAGCAATAACTATTCTTTTAACCGATTTATATAATTATGTTTCGATGAAATAATACTGTTTTTAAGGTATTCTAATGAACATCGATGACTTGATGGCGCTTGCAAAGAGGCGCGGACTTTTCTGGCCCGGAGCCGAGATCTATGGCGGGGCATCGGGAGTCTATGACTACGGTGACGTGGGGGCGCTGCTAAAAAGGAACTGGGAATCCCTGTGGTTGTCCTTCTTCGTGGATACAAATCCGGATTATCATCTTATCGAGGGGGCGAATATCATGCCGGAGGCACCGCTGGTTTCATCGGGGCACGCATCCAGGTTCAACGATGTGATAGTTGGGTGCTCAAAGTGCAAGAGTTTTTACAGGGCGGACGTCCTCCTGGGCGATGCCGGGGTAAAGATATCGGAAGGCGCGAGCGCCGAGCAGATGGGCAGGGCGCTGGAGGAGAACAAAGTGAAGTGCCAAAGCTGCAGATCGACAGCGTGGCTGCCTGCTAAGGCCTTCAACATGATGATAGACGTGAGCCTAGGCCCAGAAAAAGGGGATAAAGGATATCTGAGGCCTGAAACTGCGCAGTCGGCTTATCTCAACTTCTTCAGGGAGTTCAATATACTGAGGAAAACGCTTCCGCTCGGGCTTGCCATAATAGGCAGGGCGTACAGGAACGAGATATCGCCAAGGCAGGGGCTTTACAGAATGAGGGAACTGGTACAGGCCGAGTTGCAGATATTCTTCGATCCAGAAAACTGGAGGGTCGACTTCGGGGCGGTTTCCGGGAGAAAAGTAAATGTGCATCTCTATGGCAAGGGCGCCGATGAGAAAATGACGCTGCAGGAGCTTGTGACGAAGCATGGGATACCAGAATTCTACGCCTACCATATCGGGCTCATAGACGTTTTTTACAGGGACGTGCTTGGAGTTCCGGAAGAAAGAATAAGGTTCCTGGAAAAGGGCGGCGACGAAAAGGCATTCTACAACAAGGTGCACATGGACATAGAGGTTAATGTTGAAAGCTGGGGGGGCTTTAAGGAAGTTGGCGGGCTCCATTACAGGGGAGATTATGACTTGACCCAGCATACAAAAGGTTCGCAGCAGGACCATTCCGTGACAATCGCTGAGAGAAAATTCATGCCGAATGTGCTCGAACTCAGCTTCGGGGTGGACAGGAATGTATGGATGCTTATCGACGTCTTCTACAAGAAGGACGGGGACAGGTCCGTTCTTAAGATAAGGCCTTTCCTTGCCCCTTACAAGGCGGCGATATTCTCCCTTCAGAAGGAACCCGAGATAGACAAGATGGTGGAGACGGTCTACAAGGAACTTAGGCCGCACTTCAAGGTGTTCCTGGACCAGTCGGGATCGATAGGCAGAAGGTATGCGAGGATGGACGAGATAGGCACACCATTTTGCATAACGGTGGACTATGACTCTGTCAGCAAGGGCTCCGACAAGTTCGGGACGGTTACGGTGCGTTCCAGGGACGACAAGGCCCAGGTGCGGCTAAAAATCGGAGAACTAAAGGATTATATATCAAAAGCAACATCGTTCAACGCTTACGGAGCTTTTGGATTCAATTGATTGTGGGAAAATGGAGGTGCTCGATGTCGGACTATTCAACCTGAGACATACTTTCGAGAGCGGGCAGCCCATCACTTTCCATGGAGAATACGACCAGGCGCTGGATCGGTTGCATTACGTATCAAATGGCGGACTGATAGAAATCGTCTCTGGCGGGGGACGCCGCTTGGAGGTCAGCGGCAAGAACGCAAGGAAAGAGGTGGAGGTGCGTTTCAGGTTATCCGACAACATGAGGCACATCTATAAAAAGATAAGCACTGACAGCTTCATTTCTGCGTCGATAAAGAATTATAAGGGAATGAGACTCACGGTGAACGACCCTTGGGAAACTACCGTCTGTTTTATAACCTCGCAGTTCAATAACGTGAAAAGGATACGGCTGATAATAAAAAATATGGTGAACAAGTTTGGAAGCCCGGTCTATGACAGGAACGGAAGGATTGCGGGGAAAACGTTCCCGGAGCCGGATGCAATCAGGAGGGCGACGTTCAGTGAATTGATGGCATGCGGCACTGGTTTCAGGGCAAAATACATAAAGAGCGCCGCGGACTACTGCACAAACAACCTTGACCTCTACAAACTTAATCCGGGGAACTACGACAATCTTAAGGAGGAGATAGTGAAGATAGACGGCGTGGGAGACAAGGTCGCAGATTGCATAATACTGATGGGCTACGGCAACCTTGAGGCTTTCCCGATAGACGTCTGGATAAAAAGGACCATGGAGAACCTTTATTTTGGAGGGAAGGTCCAAAAGATGGAAGAGATCCACAAATTGGCGGAGGAAAATTGGGGCAAGTACAGAGGTTATGCGAATCAATACCTTTTCCATAGTGCAAGAACTAACAAAATAGTGACCTACGATGCAATTAGACAGTGACGTTGAAAAAATATCCGACTACCTTGCGGAGAAACAGGATAGTTTTGACAAGGTAATGCAGAGCAGCAGGGAAATTATCCGCGATGCCGGACAGATAATAACCTTGATGCACAACGATGAGAAAAAAAGTGCGGTGGAGAGGCTGGCAGAGTTGGAAAAGAAGGTTAGAGTGCTGCAAAAGATCGATGCGCAGTTCAAGTACCAGACGCTGCAGGCGTACCAGGAGTTCGCCGAGGCCTTCATATTCCTAGGGATAAAGACCGAGAAGAAAATCCCGACGATGTCGTCGGTCGGCGTTGAACATGATGCCTACCTTATGGGCTTGATGGACGTTGTAGGCGAACTGAAAAGGGAAATATTGGAATCGCTCAGGGCAGACAGGATAAAGGAAGCGGAATGGTACTTTGACACCATGAAAGGAATCTATGACAGCACGAGGAGACTAAGATTCGCTGAGGCGGTACTGAGCGGTTTCAGAAAAAAGCAGGATGTTGCAAGGATACAGATAGAAACCGCCGGGAGCGAGATCCTCTACGCAAAGCACAGGCAGACCTAATATAATCATGCCCTAACCTTTAATATTCTCCCGAAGTCATTGCCTATGTTTTTTATTAGGTATTTGTCAGGATTTTGAGGCTCACGACCAGGAAAGAACCTCACCCTTGCAACATATCCTTTCTTGTGGTTTTCCACGAATATATCCTCGAATAGCCTCAAATTGACAAGCCTCTCGGCCAGGTCCCCGGGGCCTACAGTCGGCTTAGGATCAATAAAGAGTATTTTATGGTATCCATCTTCCCTCTCACTCCCGCTAATCTTTATGTTGATCTTTCTCACAAACCCACCAAAAATATAATAATCAGGATATAAATGGTTCTATTCTGATGCTAACCGATCCGGAAACCTTCATGACATCAGATATATGCCTTGCTACGTCCCTTTCCCTGCAAATGGCCTTTCCCATCATGCCGTTGCTGCTTGTATACACAATGAC